>JBAYHB010000009.1:0-15201 GCA_041666365.1 Candidatus Babeliales bacterium
TATCAATGAACATGGTACTCTCCCTTTTTGAACCAGTTAATAGATCAAATTGAGAGAGTACCTTTTTTTTGAATGTCAGACTAGATCGGATCTTTTAGTATTTTGACGAACTCCTGTATATATGCCCTAACAAAAACCCAAGGCTTATTTTTGCGATTATTCTTAATGGACTTCTTCCCGCAGAGGACTGTTCTATCAATTACAATACAGATGTTATAGATAAAATATGTTTATTTTTAAGTGACCTTGCTGAAGGGGCTACGCAACCTTATTTTGACTCTTCCCGTTCGAGTTCTTCCAGCTCAGCGAATGTAGTTTTAAGTAACGGAAATTTTTCCCAGTCTTCGTAATCAAAATGCCACCATTCAGTCCTAATGGTTGTAAACCCATGGCTTTTCATAAGATCTTCGAGTAAATGGCAATTTTTTGCTACTTCTGTTGACATCGTTTCGTAGTTACGATGTGCGCGTTCGGTAAAATCATCAAATCCAGAGGGCATTGTAAGCTCTATACCAGTTTTGAGATTTATGAGTGTCAAGTCAACTGCCGTACCACGATTATGCCGAGATCCCCTGCCATTCTCCCAGTCTGGTTTAAATACATAATTTGCATCAGGACAGATCTTCCAAAAAATTTCTTGGATGGGAAATGGTCGGTAGCCATCAAATATTTTGAGTCCCAGGCCAAGAGGAGCCAGTTCATTCTGGATGGCATCAAGTTTTTTTGCCACAGCGTCTTGAACGTAACATTTGGCAACCGGATAGACCTGTTTTTTTGTAAAATTATTGGTGGTTGCGTAGCGAATATCGAGTTTGACTGATGGGTTTATTTTAACAAGTTCGACAAGCTTGCCGTACAATGTGCTGGCGATAAGCAATAAGTAAACCGTAACTATTCGATTAACTTTACAAAAACGCAACATTATTCACCTTTAGTTAATGGAATTGGTAGGTGTCCCTCTGCCTGAGCTCTACCCCAAAGAACATCCATTGCGGCGGCGAGCGCATCAGGATCATTTTCATATGCAACGATAGTTGGGGTTCTAGGGAGTAGGTAAAGACAGTATGGAGTTGTACACAGAATTTGTACGACCTCTTTACCTCTTTCGAGTGCTGTTTTTAAAAACAGTTCGACGGCTGAAGCGAGTGTTGTGACCTTACCAAACTTTCCCTGATTCTGGGCGAGCTGAAAAATGCGGGCAACAATGGTGTGACTGTGGTCTATGGCATCAAGCATGGTGGTAACAGATGTTTTGTCTGCGTCAAGCGGTAGGTAAAGTGAGCTTCCCTCTGACTGTTGGCCGATATCGACAATGGCGACATCCTCATTGTTGATGGAAAGTGGCAATGTCCCGGAGGTGTTATTAATGACCGTGATAGCTTTTGTATATAATAATTTCTTCAAAGAGTAGGCTTTTTCGTTGTGGGTAATTGTAGCAATGTTCTTTGTCTCAAATTCACGGTTTTTGTTAAGTCCCAATTTTTCTTTTGTTTTCAAAATTCTAAGCACGTGCGCATCAAGCTCCTTGCTATTCATGCTTCCATTCTTTACAGCTTCGATAATGTGCGCGATTGAGCCTTCAACATCGAGAGGGCAAAGAATTATATCATTTCCTGCTTGAACAGCTCGGAGAGAAGACTCGTGAGGTAAAAAGAATTTTGCGATACCCTTCATATTCATGCCGTCAGTTATGATAAGCCCTTCAAATCCTAGCTGCTTCCGTAGAAGATCTGTGATAACCGATCGTGATAAAATGGCAGACATATTGGGACTTCCTAATGCCTCGATTGCTATGTGAGCTGGCATAATTGCATCTACGCCGCCATCAATAAGCACTTTGAACGGATAGATTTCTTCGGCCATTAAGCGCTCACGCGAATGGTTAATAACAGGTAGATCTAAATGAGAGTCAACGGACGTGTCACCATGGCCTGGGAAATGTTTTGCGCAGGCCAAGACGCCTGCCGATTGAAGTCCCTTGGCAAACAGCAGCCCTTTGCGCGCAACAGCTTCTTTGTAGTGCCCAAAGGACCTGGTACCAATAATCGGATTTGCTGGGTTTGTGTTTATGTCGACTACAGGGGCAAAATTAATATGAACGCCAACAGCCTTACATTGCTGACCAATTTCTTGCCCAACTTGATAAATTAACGATTCGTCTTGTATGGCGCCCAGTGTCATATTTTTAGGAAATTGAATAGTGTCTTTAAGCCGCATGCTTAATCCCCATTCACAATCTTGTCCGATGAGAAGAGGAATATGCGCAGCATTTTGTGCCCGGTTGATGAGAGCAACTTGTTTTCCAGGATCGCCAGAGAACATGATAAGCCCGCCAATGTGACAATCGCGGATGAGGTGTTGACAATATGATTCACGGTCGATATTTGGATTGAAACTGTAAAGCATTGCTGCATTAGGAGGAGGTGTTGCTGCTATAGACACCATAAAGAGCTGCCCAACTTTTTCTTCCAGCGTAAGTTTTGCTAATGTTTCATCAGCCCATGAAGTCTCGGCCGACATTATTAAAAACTGTGTACTGACGATGAGCGATATAAAAGTGATACAGGGTACGTTGAATTTGTGAAAAAGAAACATAAGACTCCGTTATTTTTTATTAGAATTACCTAACGAGGACGGCCGTGCGCAAACTTTGTGCTTTATTTTCAGGAGCAAAATATGACCCCAAGAAAACAAATTTTCCTGTTGGCGTCATAGTTACGCCGCTTGCAATTTTTGTTGTATCAGTCCCAATGATCTCTTTAATTGGGGAAATTATGATACCGAGGCAGTCAATGGGAATATTTTTTTCCTGTACTTCTTGCATGCTTTTTGCAGAAGAGCCATAACTTTCAATCATCTTTCCGTCACCAATGTACATCATAACGTGATCAATTTTCTCTCCTTTTTGATCTTTGGCAAAAAAGATAAGATCAGCTGGTTGCAAATCTTTTCCTGTCGCAAGCTTGTTTGATGCTCTGTATTGAGGTCCAGCATTGCGAGGAATTTCAAGGCCTTGTCCAAGGTATGCCAGTTCCGTAAATGCTGAACAGTCGATGCCGGTAATTTGTGTGGTGATGCTTTTATTGACTGGACTTCTGCCGCCCCAAACATAGGGCGTTTGAGGATCTAAAAATAACATTGCGTGTTGTATAATTTTTTCACGCAAGAGATTTTCTGGTTCTGTTACTTCATTGGATAGTTTATAGATGCGACTTTGTGCATCAAGGTACCCTACTATCTTTTCATCTATAACAACGGCTAGCCAATCGTGATTGATTTTTTTTGTTTCCAGCTTTGTCCCAAAGCCTAACTGGCCAACGTGCTTACTGGTCTTGTCCATTGCTGTGTACAGTGTCGTCCACAAGTCTTGCAGAACGATGGTGTAGTTGGGGAATTTGGTAACAGGTTGTAAACAAGATTTTAAAACAAATCCCGAACAGACATCCCATTTTTGTTCTGCTTTATTCCAAGTCTTTTGTCCTGGGATTTTGATCTGCATCCATCCAGGGTTAGTTGGTGCTTGTTCGGCCAGGATGCATTCAGAGAAATAGACTTGCGTATCCTGTGGGCCAATATCACCAGACATTGCAGGACCTTGCAACCCCTCAGGAACTGGTTTGGGGGTTATTCTTACGTCAGCAACCGGAGTGCAGACAACCATTTTTTGCTGATGAAGTGAATCAGTTTGTACTTTACAAAAGTGTTGGTAATCTTGTGCTGTTTTCCATGTTCCTGCCCAGATCCAACCGTGCTTAAGAAATGTTGTTACACAGACGCTTTCTGGTGTTAAAAATCCCTTCACACCGGTTTGCGTACGATCACGGTAGCGTATACCTTGAATAGGGCTTACGTCATCGCCGTCAACAAAAGGATTAACGAGTGGATTGATATCGATAGCGGTGCCAAGCCCATGCTCAGACGTGGTGTTAGTACCTGCAATACAGCGATAAAAGAAAGCGGAGGAGTTGTTTGCGGCCATTGATGCATTGTCAACATCACCGCGCGCCATACCAGGCTTGAAAAAATCATCAATCAGACGCATGGACTCGATTGGAAATTTTGCCTCAAAAAGTTCTGCAAAGATTGCAATTACATCAGTGGCAATATCTTTATGAACAATCATCTCGCCTTGGTGCTCTTTGCTATCGAATCCCCAGAACGGAGTTATTAGGTAACGCAAGTTCTCGAAAGGGATTGGACATTCTGGCGTCCATGATTTGCCAACGATGCGTTGTTTGGTAGTGGCGTCGATGGGAGAGATGGTTCTTTGTGGCTGGGCTGCATACGATAGACATGTAAGAAGTGATAGAACTGCGGCGCTTATACTACGTTTCATATTACTCCTAGAGACTTTGAACGTTCTTGAGACCGAGATAGTTATAGATGCCCAATAAATAAGCCTGGGCAACTTGGACAACACGAGGTGGTGTATAAAAATCTTCGAATCGAACTGAAGCATCTGCAAGCTGCTCAGCTACTTCTGGATTATTTTGAATCAATGTTTCTCCATAACAAAGTGGACTTTGGACAAGGCGAGTGAGCGCCAAATTGCGGCAGTAAACTCCATCCGTTACGAAGCGTGAAATTTCTGGTTGGTAGTTATCTTTAGACTGCAGGGGGACATTGAGCGTAGCGTTGAGTGTTTGCGCAATAGTTGAAGAAAGTGCAAGAGAATTTTCAAGGTCGTCAGTCAGGAGTAACCGTAGGAATTCATAATGGGATTGTTGCGTTGTAAGTTCTCCCTTTAAAAAATTTCCGGGAATGAAGGTGAGAATATAGTTTGCTTTAGACGTATCATTAACTTCCATAGCATTGTAATGGATAATGATTGTCAGATGAGGGGCAAACGCGTTAATTTTTTCTGCACGTGCTCTTAGATCATAGCCATTGTAACAGCGCCTAAAGAGTGTTTGCTTTATGAGCTCTACTCGCTTATCTAACGTAGTGACGTCGAACCTCTTGTTCAATTCCTCTGGTGAGCTTCCATGTGCTATGAGGTAGTTTATTATTGTTTGTTGGATTTTAGGGTCAAACCAATCGTTTTCGTTAGTGATCTTGAGTTCTTGTATGCACCACTCTGAAAATGATAGTTGATAAACGGGTTGCCCAGGCTCCTCTCGTGTTAATAAAACCTTGGCGCCAAGTTGTACAAGGCATGAGCGCAAAATTTTTGCAGTTGCCGTAGCCAGTGTTCCTTCATCAAATTGAACGTGTTGATTATTTTTGTGGGCAAGCTTCATGTCAATAAATCGGTCTTCAATGCGTGCCATCACACCACCAAGATGTCCGGGGTCGAGCGCAACGCGTAGCCCAGCAAGAGGTTGGTCGGAATTAAAATTTGGCTTGAATATGTTACGTATCGGTTTTTGTTTGGCTCCAAATTTTAACGTAAATTCAGGCGTAGCTTTTTCAGGTGTTGTAAACATGATTAGTTCGCTATCAGTGATGGTATAAAAATCACCAATGGTCGGATTGCGCAACAGATAGTTGTTTATTTTGCTTTCAATCTCTTGGCGACTGGTTGTTTCTTGGTAGGCGTCAAAATCGGTGAATTGTGGCGCAGCATACTGAGTTGAGATTGTAAACAAAAGGACGAGGATAGATCTAATTAATTGCATGTTTCCCTTAACTTATCGTTATCATCGTTGAAGCTCGCTTATTATATCTCTAAGAAGCTTCCAGAATCAATAATTTCTATAAAGAAATCTGGCTCTTTTAGATGCTGATTTCTTTATGGTGAATCGTCCAAGCTCAACAAACTCTTCTTTTCGTCCTATAAACCGATTGGTTAATTGTTTTGGCATATTTTGTCTCTCGCCTTGGTACTGCAAAATAAGAAAACGGTATTTACAGTACCAAACTCGCCGTTATTTCTGGTACTGTAAATACCGTAATGTCAAAGCTTATGCCTATGCGTAGGTAACACCTTTGTTTACACCCAATTTCAAAGTACTATTTTCGGGTGAAGAAGGATTTTGCAATGTGGCCTCCATGACGTGGTTTGATCGCTGTTTAAAAAACCGAACGATGCCCTGCTGAACAGCTTTACTTGGTGCAAGCACAATAACGAGCCCCCCCCGCCCAGTACCTGTTAATTTTGCTCCGTATGCGCCAAGCTCGAGGGCTGCCTCAATAACGCTATTGATCCCTGGATGGGATACCGTAAGCGCATCTAAAAGTTGTTGGTTTTCAAGCATAAGCTGACCGATCTTTCGTGTATCGCACATCTGTAAAGCCTTGCCGGCACGGTTAACTAGATCGTTGTACGCGGCACATAGTGATGTAAAGAGTGATGGATTTGTCGCTCGTAATGTTGCTATATCGTTTATGGTCTCTTTAATTGCACAGCGTTGTCCGCTATCGATGATGGTGAAAAATAGTGTGTCTTCACTCGATAAGGGAAGCATAGGAGCGTCTTTTTTGGGGTGATTATTTTTAGAAAAATATGTAATCCCACCGTACAGTGCTGCAGCAATGTCAACGCCACTTGGATTGCCATGGACAGCTTTTTCGCCATGCAATGCTGCGGCATAAAGTTCATTGTTCTTGTAGCCAAGCGAAAAGTAATTATTAAGTGCTGTTGCGATACTTACCGCCGCTGCTGCGCTTGCTCCAATCCCGCCGTTGGTGACCATAAGCGAGCCAGCAAGTGTTATAGAAAGATTATTGGGCAGCCCGAAATAGTCCAGGATGCTACGGGCCATCATATAATAGTCATGTTCTTTTTCTGATGAGCGCTCTACGCCTGGTACAAACGGGCGGTGGTCGATAAGTTTAAATGTTTTGCCTGGGGTTACGGCGATAGTTGCCGTTGTTGATTGCTCAAGAGATGCGACGATGGCTGGTAAACCATAAACAACAAAGTGCTCGCCAAAAAGAATAATTTTTCCAAAACCTTGCCCGTGAATCATAGAGATCCGTTCGTGGTGAGGAGGCGTCTACGATTCATGGATTCGAGACACTCACAGAGTTCGTTCCTCACCACGAACGGTAAGGGACGCTGTCTCGAACCATACGGATCTATCAATGATGTTCCACCTGGTGTCATGCTTGGTCCAATAAAAATTTAGTGCCATAATGAATAATCCCTTTTTCACCATCAGCATACAAGCGCCTGAACACAGGAACAACGTGCGCGCCGATATAAAGTTTTTCTTTATCACTATCGGTAAGCTGCCCTAACATTCTAACGCCTTCATCAAGATCTATGAGCGCAAGAATGTAAGGCGTTGTAGCACCAAATTCAGGGCCGGACGTTGTTACCTCGGTGAAGCTAACAATGGCGCCATGACCACTGAGTTTATATGGTATAAACGTTGTGTGCTCGCAAGTACAGATGTAAGTACGTGGAAAGAATATTTTTTTGCATGAGGTACATTGTTGTCCTGTTAAGTGATAATGTTGTCCTGTGTTGCGCCAATCGATGAGCGGACTTTTCATTTTTCTCCTATTGGAAACCCTTTTATTCACGTGAAAAAATATGAACACCAACGGTTGCTCCAATGCCACCCATTGAATGTGTTAGCCCAACCGAAGCATTTTTTACTTGTCGCTGCTCACATTGACCTTGCAACTGTCTGACGATCTCTACCGCTTGACCAACGCCGCTTGCTCCGACCGGATGTCCTTTTGCTTTAAGGCCACCTGAACAGTTAACGGGAAGTTGTGCATTAAAATACGTAAGCCCTTCTACGGTTGCCTGTGCGGCTTTGCCAGGTTGGAAAAAACCACAATCTTCAAGCGCTATAATTTCCCCCATACTGAATGCATCATGAACTTCCACAACATTGACTTCGTTAGGCGTAAGTCCTGCCATTGCAAAAGCTTTGCGCGCGGCAATATGCGTTGCTTTGCAGGTGATAATACTTTCGCGATCTGCCAGTGCAAGCGTGTCGGTTGCAAGCGTTGATGCAATAATATAAACAGGGTTGGTATTGATTTTTTTTGCAAACTCTGGCGTTGCGATGATGAGTGACGCTGCGCCATCACTCACCGGAGAACAATCAAGGATAGACAGTGGATCTGCTACCATCGGTGCATTTATGACATCGGCAAGTGAAATTTTTTTGCGAAAGTGGGCCAATGAATTCATGGATGCATGAAAGTGATTTTTGATGCTGACATGAGCAAGATCTTGTCGTGTGGTGCCGTGGTGATGCATGTAAGCTCGTGTAACCATGGCAAACAATGCTGGGAAGGTTGCGCCGACACTGTATTCTGATTCGTAACTTGCAGCGGCCATTAACGATTGAATGGTAGTTGCTGCCGGGCTGTCGGTCATTTTTTCAACGCCATTAACAAGCACAACATCTGCTTTGCCTGATTCAAGCATTGCGATGCCGGTATGAAGCGCGAGCGCTCCCGAGGCACACGCTCCTTCGACATGAACACTTGGAATATTCAAATGTAGAATATCAGCTGCAAGCGCACCGATATTGAGTTGCCCACTCAATGATCCTGAACACATTGATGATGTGACAATGTAGTCGATATCGGTTGATTTAATCTTGGCGTCTGCAATCGCACCGCAACTCGCTTGAGCAAGTAGGTCGGTAAACCTGGTATCCCACAATTCACCGTAGCGCGTTGAAAACGAACCGAGGACTGCTATTTTCATGATGGTCTCATTGCGGTTATGCGTTGATACTCAAGAAACGAAAGATATTTTTTTTGCTGTAATGGTTTAATAAAAGTTGTGCGTTGTTGCTGATAACGCGGCAGCTGACTTGTTGTTGTCATAATAAATGCATCGCCTCCTGCTCCGCTTCCAAAACTTGCAACTAAAATACGTTTGCCTGGTTGTGCTTGGTCGAGAACGGCAGCAAGTCCAAGGAGCGTTGTTGCACTATAACAATTTCCACAGGTTTGCACGATCATACCGGTTTCGTACTGAGAGCCGTTAAATCCAAGTTGTTTGGCGATGGCAGTCACAAATTTCGCGTTAGGTTGGTGGAAGACAACGTAATCAATATCCGCTGTTGTTAGATTGTTATCATTTAAAATTGATGTAACAAGTTGTTCGACTATCGAAAAATATGCCGGCTGGCCGGTAAAGCGTCCGGTGTGTTCAGGATAGCGTTGCTCGGCTCGTCGCCAAAAATCAGGAAGATCTACGGTGATGGAATGTGAGGCATCGACGGTAGCGATTACTTCGTTAGCATTGTTTCCAATTAAAAATGCGGCACTTCCAGCTGCGGCAACATATGCAAGAATATCATTAGGATGAGCCTGGGCAACATCGCATCCTATTGCAAGCGCATAGGGCGCGAGCGATGAGCGTACCATAGCAAGCGCGGCATGTAGGGCAGCTGTTCCACCTTTGCAGGCAAATTCAATATCTGCTGCAGTGTAATAACGACCAATACCGAGCGCTGTGCCAACAATTGCGGCACTTGGTTTAACGGCGTATGGGTGGCTTTCGCTCCCGACATAGATAGCCCCGATGTTTGTTCTATCGATAGTAGTTGTTATGATTGCTTGCTCTGCCGCACTGACTGCCATAGTTATTGCATCTTCATCGTAACCGGCAACGGTTTTTTCAGTAACGCCAAGGCTGGCGAAAAGTTTTGGTAAGTCTTCTTGTTGTGCTGAAGCCATTGTTTCCAGCGTAATACGGTAGTTGGGAAGATAGGTCCCGTATCCAATAATGCCGCCACAGTTCATTATATGTGCTCCACAGTTTTTAAAGCGCGTTGGTGGAGGTGCATGTGCCCTTGTTGAATGCCTTCACAGACGAGTGCTCGTAGCGCTGCAAAATTTTGTGCAAGACCGACTGCCGTCATGATGCCCCCGAGTTCTTGCGCCGATGTTGGTTGTAGAATTGCTAAAGATGTTTTAGCGATTGGATTTATTTGTGTACTGCCGCCGACGATTCCAACGGGGATAGGAAGCTCTAGCGTGCCAACTAAATCGCCATTGGGTTCTTGTTGATAATGAGACAGTGGCATGTAGGTTCCTGACCGTGCGGCGTAACTGTGAGCGGCTGCTTCAAGAGCACGTGTGTCATTGCCAGTTGCGCGCGCTACCGCTTCAACCCCGTTCATAATGCCTTTGTTGTGAGTTGCTGCGCGCCTAATGTCTGCACATGCAAAAGCATGCGCATCGAGAAGTGCATCGATAACGTTTTGGCCAAGTTCTGCGATACTCCAACGAGCCGATGCTTTGGCGATACGTTGAATGCTGTAATTTGAAATAACTGCCATACGAACTGTTCCCTTGCTTAGTTGGGCAATCATTGGTGCAATGCCTTCAGCCATGGTATTAACAATATTTGCTCCCATTGCGTCACGGACGTCAACGGTGAGCGTAACGATGAGCATTGTGCCGCGCGTTGTTTGTAATTCAACACACTTTATATCTTGTGCTCCGCCACCTTTACTTACTAACATTGGATCTTTTTGATTTGCACATTCAAGCAGGAGCTTGTTATGTGCCATGATAGCGGCAACTGCCGCGTTAATATCGGGAACATTGACAACCTGTATAAGCCCTTCCATGAGCGGCTCGCTCCACGTTACGGTAAAGCCACCGGCCTGTCGTGCTCGTTTTGCGCCATGACTTGCTGCAGCGACAACACTTGGCTCCTCAGTTACCATGGGGACAAGAAGCTCTCGGCGGTTGATGATAAAGTTTGTTGCGATACTTAAGGGTGTTGGCAGGGTTGAGATGACATTCTCGCTCATGAGGTTGAATGTTTGGAAAGCATGTCCTTGAAAATCAAGTAATGTTTGTACGTGATTGATAGAAAGGCCTACAAAGGTCTCAACCTTGCTTACCCTTGTGTGGGGCGATTCTTGGTAAAAATTGTGAAGGGCACTCTGCTTTTTCTGATTTTCCATGACTCATAGCAGCAAGAAGGATTATCCATCAAAAACTACTTGCAAACTATACCGGGAGATTATGGCTTTGTCTACGATGTTTTCGCTGGTCCAAGGCATTCAGCTTCCCGGCGATTTCGGCCATTTGCCTCTTTATTATTAACGTGCTCATGAGGACTCTTTTTCAAGATAATCATTCTTTATTATCGAGACTTTTTCCGCTTAATGCGTCACCGACATGAGAAGTCTGAATTCAGACTTCTCATGTCGGTGTTTGTTTGTCTATCGTATCTTCTATCAAATCAGTGAGTTTTTTCTACAAAGATTGTGTCGTCTTCGATTTGATTAAGTCCTCTTGCAATCTTTCCAATTCTTTTATTCTTTTTTCAACGGAATTTCGCTTACTTTCTGTTAGGGTAACTCGCAGATTCATTATGTCACGACCAAATTGAGCGAGAGCAAACCTTCCTATCGTGCCGTTGAAATTAATCACAGACACGAGTTGCCTGTAGCAAGCAAGCATTCTATAAATCAACTCAGGATTGACCTGCTTTTGGGACTTCAAAAGTTCCTCTGCCTCTTTTAGATCAGTCCCCAGGCGCTCTTCATCTTTAACGCTTATGCATTCATCATTCATATTTTTACGAATTGCCACAAATTCGTCACGAAGAAATTCCGCTTTGTTGCGCTGTGGATCATCCTGATCGGTAACTGTTGAGGCGGAACTTGTTGCAGGATTGGCAAGATTCTGTGCGGCTCTTTGAGCCGCAAGCTTATCTTTGCGCTCTTGAAGTTGGGCGTCCCTGCTCATGTTCTGTGGGTTATTTTGAGTAATAACTGTTGAGGAAGCCGAACTTGTTGTAGGCTTGGCATTGTCTTGGGCGATTTCTTGAGCATCATTTGTGATGAGAGGTCGAGTAGATGTTGTTTTTTGTACAAGCTGGCCAGGCGTCGTAACTTTGGGCCCGGTGCTTAACGTTGTAGAGGATGGCCAATGAGAATGAGCAGTCGTTGTTTTTTGTGAAGGTTGGCTAAGTGTCATGATTCTAGGCCCGGTGCTCGGTTGTGCTGCGGGCAGTTTATTTTTGTACGAAGTTGAGCTTGAGGTTGTGGGTTCGTGAGTTTTTTGACTTTCTTTTTGATCGAGTTGCTGTTGCATTAGAAGATCTTGATTCTCTTTTTGTTTTGGAAGATCATTTTGCTTTCGGAGCTTTTGGTTCTCTTTTTGAAGTTGTATATTCTCAAGTTCACGTTCGTGCACCTTTTGCAGTGAGCGACCAAAAAGCGCCTGGCACTGCGTGGCACCTAGGGTCTCACTTACTTCTTTCTCTATCTTCGCTATCTTAAGTCTTTGCTTCTCTTTTAAGAGTTCCTCATTTTTGTGCTTTTGTTCTGCTAGTTGAGCCTGTGCCTCGGCTAGTTGAAGCCTTGCTTTGTCAGTCAGAGTGGCCAAACCACTCTTGCCTAAAAGACTTTGGTAGTAGCCTATTGTACTGCTGAAAAACGTGTGGAATTCAGGTTTAATTGCATTTTGTAGCTGACTAAGTTTGTCATGTAGCTTTTCACCTTCATTCTCGGGAATACCAGTATTCGATTGTATATGCTCATCAATCTTAGAAAAAATAGTAGATGCCACCCTAAGGTAGCCTACTAGACTATGAAGTGTATCTTTGTCGGATAGTTTTGCATTGAAAATTGACGCGAGCATTAAGTTTTTATGTAATAAGTTTAATAAAATTTTGTCAGCAACGCCGTCAAGGCTGCTAGGGGCACTGCTCGTTTCAATAAATAGGGAAAGGCGCTCCTCGTATTCTTCGTTGTTGTCTACCTGCTTGCCTGAGGCTTGTTTTTCTAATCTATCAAGGCCTTCGGTATGGAGCTTCCCCCCCCACTCTAACTTCCACATCGGATCTTCGTTATTTACTGCAGCCGCCCACCCGACGCCTGTGAAGCCGGAGAGAATGGATATTATCAACAACAATTTTTTCATACGATCCCTTTCGTGGATGCGATTATGTAATGTGGTTTCCACCATGAAAACCCAAAAAAGTTCCATAGTCTAGCAAGCGTAATTTTGAAATCAAGTAAAAAATTGAGGTGCTCCATGTTTCAAAAATCGAAGATTGACTTTCGCATGAAGCCGATATTTGAGGAGTATAGAGTTTTGGAACTCCGAGCCACGTTATACTACAATGTAAGCGAAGACTTGTTTTATAAGTATCTTGGAATCCTATTATCCGATAAGGCATTGGGTATTGTTGAAACGATATCTTTTGTTACAGCGTAAAGTTGTATGTCATTTGGCATACAGAAATCCATATCATATGGAAGAAATAAGTTGTAGCGTCTAAAAAAATCTAAAAGTTTTTTCATGCCAGCTCTACTTATAACCATCGAGTAGGCGCCATAACGAGCAGTGATTTTTCGGATATTTGAGGTTACGTTGTATGGAGGGGCGGCGAACTTTTCCGGTTGAGCTGGAGAAAAATTTGGTCTTGGAGCATAACTTCGACAAATAATATACTCCCCCTTATTATTTTTTGTGTCTTGATCAGTAAAAAGTATGTCCCAATTATTTGTTCCAACAGCGCGATTTAGCTCTTCGATCAATGAAGAGATTATATGTGGATTTTGAATAACCCGAATATCATCCTCCATTACCCAAATAATCTTGTACCCGGAATCGTAAGCATCTTTAAGAATAGAAAGGTGGCTTAATAGAATGCCAATCGGACCGCGTGACATTTTATGGCAAAAATAATTTCTATTGGGGGTAGATATGGGCTCGTGGTGCCAGCCATCGTGTTCTAGGTAATATGTTCCCCATAATCCTCCTTTGATTTGCGCTTGGCTGACTATATCTGCCATATCAGGAGTATATTTTACCCCGAGTTCTGCTATTTCTTTTAGTGGTTTTTCCCAGCCATTAACAGCAGAAAATCTAAATGGTATGATGTTGTAGGGTGCTAGTTGCCCGAGGCTCAGCTTAAATTTTTCAGGTCGTTTATCTAAGTTGATCATATAAATGAAATCAATATTTTTGATCCCTGTGTACCCTATTTTATCTTGAGCCTTAATTTTTTTGAGATGTTTATCGAGACTTGAGTTGTCAGATGCGTGCAACAAGGTACAGAACGTTATACATAAAAAAGATATTGATTTTCTGTTCATGACTGCTCCCGGTACTAAGCTTTGATTTTTGAGTATCCTGGGCCACCATTATCTGATGGTGAATTTGGCGTTGTTGAAACGATATCTTCGGTTACGCTGTAAAGTTGCATGTCATTTGGTAGATAGAACTCCATATCATATGGAAGAAATATGTTGTAGCGTCTAAAAAAATCTAAAAGTTTTTTCATGCCAGCTCGGCTTACAATCATTGAATAAGCGCCGTAGCGAGCGGTAACCTTTCGAAGTGTTGATGATACATTATGGGGGGCAGCGGCAAATCTTTCTGGATGAGCAGGAGTAAAATTTGGTCTTCGAGCATAAGCGCGACAAGGCACATATTGGCCATTATTATTTTTTGTATCTTGGTCAGTGAAAAGAATGTCCCACTTATTTTCACCGACGAGATGGTTGAGCTCTTTTATTAATGAGGAAATTAGATGTGGATTCTTGATAACCTGAATATCATCTTCCATGACCCAAATAGTTTTGTAGCTCGAATTATACGCGTCTTTCAGGATAGAGAGGTGGCTTAGTACAATTGCAATTGCCCCTCTGGACATGCAATGGCTAAAGTAATTTCTGCCGGGAACATGCAGAATCTCATGGTGTGGCTGGCCATGGTCTTCTTCGAAGTAGCAGGTACCCCAAAGATCCTTTATCATTTCAGGCTTGTATTTTACCCCCAAATCATTCAGTTCGCTTACGGGTTTTTCCCATCCATTAATAGCAGAAAATCTAAACGGGACGATGCCAAAAGGTACTAATTGTTCTAGGCAATGGTTAAATTTTTCAGGGCGTTTATCCAGGTTGATCGTATAAATGAAATCAATATTTTTGATTCCAGCGTACCCTTTTTTATCTACAGCATTAATTTTTTTGAGATGTTTATCGATGATAGAATTATCAGATGCATGTAATAAGCCACAAAGCGCTATAAAGAAAAAAGATAGTAAGTTACGATTCATTGTTATCCCTTCTATTAGTATTTGTTCAAATACACATTCACTTCTCTTGTAATGTATCTATAAAAGAATGTGAATTCCATAAGAGGGAAAATACGTAAAAAAAGCACGCAAGGATATATATTTCTTCATAATTCGATTTTCAGTAAAAAAATTGATAATCAATGGTGAGTGTGTGGTACATAAACATCTAAAAAACTTATTAATTCTAGGAGATTTTCGATGAAGATCATTAGAGTTTATGCACAATA
>JBAYHB010000010.1:0-15040 GCA_041666365.1 Candidatus Babeliales bacterium
AACCAAAATTCAGCAGATTTTACTTAAAAACGCCAAATAGAATAACAATCGCACTTGTTTTTTCTGTCGGTTTGGTTAGAATGAGGGAAAGTTTGTATCGAATGGAATTATTTTTATTTTTTAATGGAGGACATTGACCATGATTACGTTGTTGCGTGTTGTAGACAAAACAATCTCTACAAAACAATCTCTACAAAACAATCTCTACAAAACAAAATCGCTAAAGTTTGCCGCCATCGTGCTTTTTTATTCATTGGCAACCATAACACAAGGCTATGGAATGGAGAACCTGTTCAACAATATGGATTATCCCACAAGAATTGCTTTTGATAAATTAGAAAGAGAGCATGTAAATCTTGACAAGACTGAACAAATTGAGGTTATTCGCAGACAAATAGCTTTTAAGCAGCACGAAACAGAAACGAAAAAGGCAGAAAACGCAGCATTGTATGTAAATAATGAAAAAGAACTCATTCAGGCAAGAGAAAACGCTCGAGCAGAAGCCCAAATTAGAATTGATCAGGCAAGAGCAAAAGATGATGGAAATCTAATCGATAAAAAAAACACAGGACTTGGTATAGAACGTAATATCGAGCTAACAAAAGGGGAGAATCTTGATAAACAGAGGGAGGTTATCAAGGCTCAAGCACAGAAGGATTATGAAGAATCTGAGAACGAGGTAAAACTGCAAAACCAAAGACAGCACCACTTATTAGAAAAACAGACTGCTGAGGAAGAACATAAAAAAGCATTCGCAGAACAACAAGCTAAATTAGCTGCGACTGCAGCTGCCCAACAGTATGCCCACCAATTAGTGTTGCAGCAGGATGCCCACGGGCATGAAATGAATATGCGACAAGAAGTTACTCGTTTTCTTTCCGATCCTAAAAAAATGGGCGTTGTCGTTGGCGCAATTGGAGTTTCGCTTGCCCTGTACTACGGCTTGCCGGTAGCAGCTAACTATATCGATGAACAGCTAAGACAACCTCAAATTATCTCAGAAACATCAATCACTTCAAGTTGGTTTGGGAGCAAGCAAACGCCGACTCTCTCTCTCGATGATTATGTTATGAATGCATCAATGAAAAATCGATTACTCAGTATTTTTGAAAGAATTGAAACCGCTCAAGCCAATGGCCAAAAACCGTTTAATATGCTCTTTTGCGGGGAACCTGGTACGGGTAAGACAATGCTTGCGAAAATAATTGCATCCGCAACAGGCTGTCATTATATCTATATGTCTGCATCAGAAATCGTTAAGGATAAGGATGTAGGAACAGCTATTGGAAGATTCCAGAAAGGCATAAATTTCGCCAGAAAAGCAGCAAGAAAAACTGGTAAGCCCGTCATCATTATCTGGGACGAAGTAGAAAGGGTTCTTGCAGACCGCCGCCTCCAAACGACTTCTCCATGGGTCGCAGACTTCATTAACGCCTTCTTGGCTGCCATCCCAGAAGCTTCTGACGATGAGCTAATGTTTATTTTTTCAACCAATAACCCTTTTATGATTGACGAAGCAATTGTGAGTCGTATTGGAGAAACCATAGAATTCGGGTTGCCAGACCAAGCTGCAGGTGTAAAAATTATTCAAAAGAAACTTGGAAAAATGTCAGCAATGCTTACTCCCGGTTTAGAGGCTGACCTAGGAACTATGCTTGATGGCTTCACACAACGAGACATAGCGTACATCTCAGAAAAAATGGTTCAAGTCGCGCTACAAAAACAAGGAAAGGGCGCTCCGCAAACACCTCCTAACAAAAATGCTAAGCTTCCACCTTCCAAGACGAAGATCGCGATTACCAAGGAAATAGCCCAAACCGTTATTGCTGAACAAAAAGATGCAAAAGTAAAAGCTGCCAAATGGAAAGAAGAAAAACGTTTATGGCAGGCACAAACACCAGCCGTTCGGGCATAAATATTTTATCAATGCTCTCATGATTTTTGTAAGGCAGGGACTTTTCCCTGCCTTTTTTGTTGCCATTGAAAAGCATCAAAAATAACGCTAGATTTAAATCGTTAATCGATTGAACGTTGTTTTCCTAAACACAAAGGATCGTGTATGAAGAGATATAGCTTAGCCCTCGTAACAATTCTTTTTGCGGGCACACTTGTTGCCGCACTGCCAACAAAAAAAGATGGTACCAAAGATACAAAGACCGAAAACAAAACAGAACAGGTCGCTCCACAACAACAAGTTGGCTATCCAGCACCGATTAACAAATACGTCAACGACTTTGCCAAGGTCATTGATGCAGCCGATATCGAACGGATCAGAAACACATTTATAACGCTTGAGTGCCAAACCGGAATTCACATCTGTGTCGTCACCATCAATTCGATGAGCGACTACCAAGGAACCGAAAAATCAATCGAGAAATTTGCCACAGCACTTTTTAATACCTGGGGCATCGGTAAAAAAGACAAAAATAACGGTGTGCTTTTTTTAGTTGCTGTAAAAAACCGCAAAGTTCGTATCGCGTTGGGTAGCGGTTATCCAAGTGAGTACGACAAGCGCATGGCAACCATCATCAAAAATGATATCCTTCCCTACTTCAAACAAATTCAATACAGCCGCGGCATCTACGAAGGTTCTATGGCAATCATCAAAGGGATTACGCGAGAAGAAACATGGTTCGAGCACTACAAATGGGACATCGCTATCTGGATCCTCATCTTCATCATCGCCATGGTTGCATTTTCGTGCTTTAGATCGGGCAGGAGAGGCTGGGGCTGGGCGCTGCTTGCGCTGATCGGCGGCCTGCTTGTACTTTTATGGAGCATGTCCAATGGCGATAATAAATCAGACGGTTTTGGCGGCGGCAAGTCCGATGGCGGTGGAGCCGGCGGCGAGTGGTAAAAAACGGCTTTTAAGAAATTACCAGATCCATCTGAATATTTTTTTCAGGACACCAAAGAACGCTTTTATTAAATCAGCAAACCCACCGAAAATTCCCATCACCGCTTGCTTAAATGTTTTTTCTTCGGCTGGCGATTGTGCGACAACAACATCAAGTTTTATCTTGCTAGACGAGTCTGCTTGGCTCGCTGTCACCGTTGTTGTCTGATCGAGAAGCGATGCCTGCTCTACAACAGCTGTGGGGCATTGCTCTTTGGTTACATCTGTTTGTGGTGCTTGTGCAGGCTGTTCTTTAAAAATTTTATTAACATAGTTGGTCGATTCAGTTGCACTTTCATTAATTCGTTCAATCGTAATACGATCAACCTTTTTCAAAAACCAGGCTTTCTCGGCGTTGGTATCTTTTTCGATACCACAGATTACCAAGTTACATGGAGCCAAATAGCCCGTTGTTACCACGCCCTGCTTGTTTACCAAACTCATCACAATAAGCTCTTTATCTGGGTAACGCTTGCTTTGGTACGTCTGTTGCTCAATAATAATTTCTTTATAATCGGCTAGGCGAATACTTGTTGATGAATCATCACTCTCTCGGCGCAGCCCATCGATTAACGTATGGCCAGAAAAAGAAAGCTCGCGTAGTTCTACAATCACTTTTTCGTCATAGACCTTGCCACGAAATAATTCTTGCCCTTCAACGAGCGGTACATAGCGAGGCTCAAGCACTCCTCCAGGACCCTTAACAACGCCATCACCCATCGAATTAACTGCGGACGAACATAGTGCTACAAAAATAATAACCATCACCTTTTTCATACGACCAACCTCTTGTAAACGATGAGAACGATATTTAACCCTCTCGACCTTACCAAGGGCGTTCTTTTAAAAACAAGTTTTTTGAAAATTGTTTTTTTGATATCTTTGATTAAGTTTCAGTCACAATAAAAAAGAGAGAGAGGAGTTTCCGAATGCCATTCAAAAAAATAGTTGTCGTTATTGGTTGTGCACTTTTTATCATGTCAGCACCGACCTTATCGACACGCAGTACGTGCCCTTGCGGCGCAAAACTTGTCGGTGCCCCAACTCGTGATCTGCATAGAGAAAGACTTTGCATCTGTGAGCTCATGGCATCACACAATGAAAAATTAGCAATCAACAAATTCTTTATCCTAGCGGTTTTACGGAATAAAATTAAAACTGTAGCGTTCTTCCTTGAAAGAAAAATAATTCAAACCCCTAGGACCAAAGACAAAATACCGAATTTTTATTATCCAATTCAAACGCTTCAACAAGCATTCTTTCATGCCGCTCTCAATGGTCATCTCGAAATTGTCTATCTTTTATTGGACAACGAATACGTCAGACTTTCATGCCTAAAACCATGGCTCATAGATCTTGCCGCATCTGAAGCGAATAAAAATGAGCACGAAGAAGTATGCCAAATTATCGTCGAGAATTGTCCGCTGGAAACGGTTAACACTGTTTATGTCGGCCCATACTTCCCATCATCGCTGTAAAAATCATCAATCAAATAGATTTTTACGTACATCCGAATGCAGTGTATATTTTCTACTTTTTTTAGCAGCATCTTTAAGAACAAGAAATTTATTTTTCACCCACTTGAGACAAATATCTCGCGCGGTTCTTGGCGCTACTGCAAAAAAGAGGGCTATATCTTTTGATGTAATCGCATTCTTCTTTTGAAAGAGAGCGAGAATTGCCTGCTGTTGGGCATCGAGGTTGCTGATTGCCCGCGTTTTATCTTGATCCCCTTTGTGGTATGCAATCAGAGCATGCGTTGTAACTTTTTCAAAACTATCAACCATGCCATGGCAAAAATAATTAATCCATGGTGTTATATCAGCTTCTTCTCGTCCAAAGTAATAATTATGTGAAGGCCCCGCCGACAACGCTTCATAATAAGCCGGCAAGTTTTTTGCATAATATTCTTCAAGCGAATAGAGTCCTTTGAGATCATAGCCACCTCGATGAAGAATAATAGTTGCAAGCAGACGAGCTGTTCTCCCATTGCCATCATAGTAAGGATGCACGGTTGCAAATTGATAATGGGATAACGCAGCAATCAATGGACTTGGCACGTTATCTTTTTCTGACTGATTAATCCAAGCAACAAGCTCGCTCATAAGCGTAGGGACATCATGTGCTTCAGGGGGAAGATACACGAGATTTTTTGTATGGCCATCATAGATTGCATTTTGGCCATCACGATAGGCAGTTGGCTTGACCGTCGTTGTTCCGCCATGCATCACAATGGCGTGAACTAATTTGATATCATTCTCAGTCAAAGGCTTACTCTTGCTGGTCAAGGATTTAATTTTTTCTAACGCCGCATAGTACCCGAGCACTTCTTTTTGATCCCGCTGACGTCCGGGAAAGGTAACACCCAATCCTATAAGATTTTCTACCTGGTCCATCGTCAGCCGGTTTCCCTCAATCATGGTTGAATAATGAGTTGTTTGGAGACGGGCAGACTGACGAAGCGAGGCCAGCACCGTAGGAGTTATGGGAAGATTTTGTATCTCTGCTTTGAGCTGTCCGATTCGCATAAGAAGTTGGACAAGCTGAGGAGTAATCGTAAAGTTCGGCTTAAACATCTTTTTTCTCCAGAAATTAACGGCTTTTAAGCTTCAAAAATCATGCCATTATTATGCCATTAAACCGCCATTAAATCAACCGCCCTGAGGAATACGCCAGCAACCCCGCTTCCACGTTGCTTTCTTTGCCTACTTCTGTAGATTAAGCAACATAATTAGACCACATTTTAACCTTAACCAAGGGCATTTTTATGAACAAGAATATGATCAAACCGTCTATCGGCATACTGCTTTGCATCAACACCATGATTGGTGCGGGGCTCTTTATTAACCCAGGACCATTAACCAAGCTTGCCGGACCCCTTGGCTTTTTGGGGTATGCACTTGGCGCGCTTCTGTTTTTACCGTTAATTTTGTGTATCGCAGAGCTTGCCCGCCTGCACCCCGTTTCTGGCGGTTTATATGTCTACAGCAAGATTTATGTTGGAAACTGGGCTGGTTTTTTAAGCGGTTGGGCTTATTTTTTAGGCAAGACAACTTCGGTCGCTGTGCTTACGCATAAAGTTGTTGGGTTCCTGCAAACAAAAAGTGTGTTCCTGAACCAGTATCCGATACTTCTGATCGATTATCTTTTTATCGCTTTTCTTATTGCCCTGAATATTATGGGCACACGCATCGGCGGACGCATTCAATACCTTTTCACCTCCATGAAAGCAATTCCACTGATCATGGCGTTTGTCACCGGTTGTTATTTCTTCATGCCTGATTTTTTTGTATTTGGGCCAGCTGATGTGTACGGGGTCCTGCTTACATTGCCCATCGCAGTCTTTCCGCTCATGGGATTTGAAGTGATTTGTTCTGTTGGACATTTGATTGAAGGATCATCGAATAATATTAAGCGCGTTATTTTAACTGCTTTTTGCATCGTAGCATCAATCGATATTCTTTTCCAAGCGGTTGTATATGGCGTTCTTGGCAACAGTGTTCAAACTATCGACTATCCAATGATCGCCATGATCAACAAACTCCTCCCATCGATTCCAATGGCAGCTCAACTTATCAATGCGTTTGTTTTTGTTGCTATCCTGGGGGCATGCTTTTCGATCTTAACAAGCAACTGCTGGAATCTTTACACCCTTGCCAAACATAACCATCTTCCCTTTGCATCGCTGCTTACTAAAGTAACTAAAAGTGATGTGCCATGGGTAAGCATCAGCATCCAGGGCGCGCTTGCCTGTCTTATTTTATTTATCACGAGCGAACAAACATCGCTGCAAGCTATGTCTGTTTTTTCACAAGTCATTGCATTTTCGCTGAGTGCTTTGGCGGCATTCTTCGCATTGCAAGTGGCACATGATGTGCGTCTCAACCGAATCATTCCTGTCCTTGGTATGGGAGCAAGCAGCTACATCATGTATCTCAGTTTTCAAAAAATCGTAGCCTCAGGCATTTCATTCTCCTTCCTTGCAATCTTTGTTGCCGGAACCATCGCCGCACTGTATCAACGCGTTAGCGAGAAAAAAGCATTGAAACAAAATAATATTTAAATGGTTTACCCGTTATCGCTGCACGCATGCCAAACGTTGCCTGAATAAAACAGTTGATTGACGCACAGCTCAACAGAAAAAAACCAGCTTTAGCCAACATCGGAATATGTAAGAACTGGCCGGCAAGCACTGTAACTAGACAGCAGCCATACCAGCGCATGAGCGAAACGTTAAACAAATATGCCTGCGTCGCATGGGTTTTAACAAATTGTGAGCGACGTTGAACGCGATAGACAAAAAGTGAAATTGGAATGGTCATAAGCGTAAAAAGCAGCGGCGTTATAGGCAATGAGTTGAGCGACGTAACATGCTCTGCGATAACGGTGAGGAATGGTCGCGAAGAGTTGAGCAACTTAAACACTATATACCCTACCCAAATGATAGTAATAATTGGAGCATGTACCACAAGGGCCCATGCACGCTCGCGCGTTGAAATAAGAGATGCCATAACAAGGTTCCTTTATATTAAATAAGTGATTCTTTATTCATAACCGACGGGATAGAAAAACCAAGATAGGTGAGCATCGTTGGTGCAATGCTACTTAGTCCCAGCGACACACTCAGCGGACAATGTTTAGTACACGCATCACGCCATGCATCAGTGATAACGTAGGGCATAACGCTCTTTGTAAAGAGGTTAGTTCGTTGTGGCGTTATAATAATAAACGGCACCGGATTTGTTGTGTGAGCAGTGTGCGATTTTCCTGAAACATGATCAATCTGTTCTTCAGCATTACCATGGTCAGCGGTAATGATCAGCGTCCCCCCTCGCCGGCCAACAACTTCTTCATAAAGATATGCCAACTGCCGATCAATGACTTCGCATGCTGCGATGGTTGCTTGAAGATTGCCCGCATGCCCAACCATATCAGCGTTGGCGTAGTTGATAACATACACATCGGCTTTGTTTTCTTCAAACGCAAGTCCTGCCTGTTTGCTAATTTGTTTTGCCGACATTTCTGGAATGCTCACATAATTATTCGCTTTCTGAGAGGCGATAATCATACGCATTTCATTTGATAATTGCTTATCCACCATGCCACGGAAAAAATAAGTTACGTGAGCATATTTTTCTGTTTCTGCTAACACAAACGTTGCCATCTGCCCTTTTGACTGTTCTGCAATTTCATCAAGCAGTGTATGTGAAACTTCTTCGCGCTCAAAAATAATATCATTGTTGCACCACTGACTAAACTGATTATCAAACAACGTCGTTGTCACGATCCATGCAAGACCATGACCAGCAACGAGATCCGGCTGCTGAGTAAAATGATCAAAATGCATATTAATAAAACTTTCCGTTAACTGTCGCGCGCGGTCTGGCCTGAAGTTAAAAAATACTATGCCATCACCACTGGCAATCTGTGAGTCTGGAATAAGTCTGGTTGGAACAACAAATTCATCATATATATTTCTTGCATACGATTGTTTGATTATTTCACGCCATGATTGTGGTTCACGATCAGAACTCGGTGCGCATAGTACATTGTAACTGGCCTGCGTTCGCTCCCAATTTTTATCGCGATCCATTGCATAGAAACGCCCATGAATACTTGCAAGCTGCCCGCACCCAAGTTCGTTACATTTTTCTTCGATCCTTGATAAAAAATTTGATGCAGATTGCGGCGCAACATCTCGACCGTCTAAAAAAGCATGGATCATTACCTTTTCAAGCCCAACTCGTTTGGCCAATGTCATAAGCGCGAATAAATGGTTGATATGCCCGTGCACCCCACCATCAGATACGATGCCCATAAGATGAAGTGTTTTGCCTGTTTCTTTAAGTTCTTTAAATCGTTGCAATAAAACGGGGTGTGAAAAAAAACTCTGGTCGGCAATTGCATCATGGAAACGCTTGAGCATTGATTCAACTACTCTGCCGGATCCAATTGTTAAATGACCAACCTCTGAGTTCCCAATGTAGCCAGGCAGCAGTCCAACATGGGGGCCAGAAGCATTTAAAAGAATCCAAGGATAACTCTTTGTGAAACTATTCCACGCTGGCATAGAGGCACTCACGGTTGCATTACCGCTCCCAGCAGTCGAAAAGCCAAACCCATCTAAAATAACGAGGACAAGCGGACGACTTATTTTGTTACTCATTGAAACCTCTCTCTTTCCCCCTTTTTACAAACCGGGTATTTAATGATATCATTCCTGGATAGTCTACAAAGTCTTATCTGACGCTGTAAACGAAATAGTTTTTTATTACATGCTTTAGCGAGGGATTATGTTAACCAAGCATCTTCGATATGCACTATTTTTCTATGTAGTATTTACTGCGGTTGCACCGATATGTGCAGCTGATAATGTTATGCCAGAAACAGACACAGTATCCGCTGGTACTGTTGAATATTCCGACGACTTTGGTGACGAGGATCTCAATCTTGACACGCTGGTTGAGCTTCCGTTTTATCGCCGATGGTTTGATAACGCCATAGCCGGATATCAAATTTTTATTAAGTCAGATATTCCTAGAGAACAAAAATGTGCCATGTTCAAAGACGCTGTAAAAGAACACGTCACCGATCATAAAACATTTTATACGGTCACGCTTACCGTGGGCGCTGTAGCTATCGCTATGTTAGTTATCAAAAAGTGTATCCCAAAGAAAAGTAGCTAATCCATGACACATTCTGAAAAACATTGTTTCGCTTTATACTGCCCAACCCTGGCAACACACCTTGAACACCTGACTCGCCAAAACGGTATCTCACTGATTAATCCTGAGTTATGGAACCGCATCACCAACATTCTTCGACTCAAACATGACGATCACTTTCAATTGTTTGATGGTAATCACTGCGTCACCATTCAACTTGATAAGCAAACGTTTGCAACAAAAAAAATGATTGTCGGCACTGTTCTTGAAGTCGTACCGCTCACCCCCTTAACTCCAACTATTACCGTTTACCAGGGGCTGACCAAAAAAGAAGCCTTCGAAGATATTGTCTACGCGGCAGCGCAACTAGGTGTTACTCACCTGCAACCCATCATCTGCGATAAAACACAACGTGCATGGTACGGCGATAAAGAATTGATACGCGTAACGAGTATCATGACAGCGGCATGCGAACAATCAAAACAGTTCGCGCTCCCGTCGATTCAAAATCCAATCACATTCGAGCAAGCGCTTGGCCAAACACAGACAAAAAAACCATTTGCGTGTGCGTTTGAAACTGATGGTAAAAAATTGAGTGCCCTGCTTGATATAATCACAGCCAAGCCCGCCAGTTCCATCAATCTTTTTATCGGGCCAGAGGGAGGATTCTCTGATCGAGAGCTTGATCTTTTTAATGATCACAAAGTTGAGCGTTACCGGCTCACGCCAACCGTCCTGCGATCACAAGAAGCTTTTCTTGTTGGCGTGGGAGTTCTTCGTAGTATCACAGCTGATTAATATTATTTTTTCTGTGGCGTAAACATTTGTGTTTTTAGATAGAGAGGTTCGATTTTATAGATTGATCTCTGCTCGCCTTGGTTCCAGCGCTCCAAAGCAGTCAAGCCGATCGTCGTCGCCGAGCATACGCACGCCAGTGGCGAATGAATAATAACCTGGGGAAGGTGAGCACTTAACAAGTCCTGATGCAATAACACTCCATTTCCCGTAACAAATATCTGTTGTTCTGAATATTCTTTTTGAAGCTGTGTAAGCAGTGCTTGGATATTTTTACATCCTTTTGCAATCAAGTTGCCATCAAAATCATAGAGACCAAAATAAACATCGTTATTGTAAGCATTGAGTAAACACAACATCTTTCCATCGGCCATACTGTGTTGCGCTTCACCTAAAACTTGCAGAACAAGGCAATCAAGTCCATCAATGCCGATCAGCGGCATCGTATGAGCAAATGCAATCCCGTTGACGGTGGCAACGCTAACGCGTAATGAAGTAAAGGCTCCTGGGCCCTTATCGATGGCAATAAAATTAAGATCATTGAGTGATAGAGAATGCTTTTTAAGAAGATCATCTATGTAGGGAACAAGATGAGAACTGGCTTTAACATCGTGCGGGACTACCGTTTCAATAACACGATTATCTTTAAACAATGCAATTTCAACGCTGGTATAACTTCCTTGAATACTCAAAAAGTGAACGGCCATGAAAATATTTTATCCCTGTTTTTTTAATTTCTGTCGTTGATAAAAGAGGCTGAATGCGTCGTCCTTGATGGTGTTTTCACGTTTCTCAATAACTTTACCGCAATTCAGGCACTTCCATCCCTCGAAATTAATGAAGTGATCAAAAAACGACTGCAACACCATTAATCCAAAACACTTTGGACACCTCATCCCCTCTCCTTATCCTTATCCCACAGAAGATTTTCCGTAGAAAATACACAACACCTTTTCATCAAGCTTAGCATATTAAAAAACAAAATCACAAAACTTTTGTCAGAGATACGCGTAAAAGCCGCGTGAATTATTTCATATTGTCGTTGACTATAGAACCTGCGGTCATCTTCTGCTCGTGCTCGTTGAAGCGCTGCTCTGCCAATTCTTCAAGCACTTCACCTCTCGTAGATAGTTCGCGATACATTTTGTTCTGTGTAATAATTGCATCTTTCTGGGCAGCAACTTCATTTATCGTTGTAGCAAGTTCATCTTTAAGATGTTTAATCGTCTGCTCGCTTGATTTTAAATCTGTTTCAATCTCGAGCGCTCGTCGTTCTCCAGCTTCAAGTTCAGGTTTAAAGCGTTCTCTCAAGGCTCCGTCAGCCGTTAATCGATTTTTATTTTCCGCAAGTTGTCGCTGGGCATCGTTAAGCTTAAGTTCAAAGTTAAGGCTTTCTTTTGCACGCGCTTCAATCTGTCTGACCAAATCATTACATTTAATCGTTGCATTAATCTGTTCATGCTGAGCTCGTTTTAATTGATCTTTATAATGATTGATGAGTACTTGTGATTCTTTAAGTTGTAGTTCTATGTCAAGCGCCTCTTTCGTTTTTGACTGATCAATATTTTTACGTTGCTCTTTGAGCGTGCTGTATTTTATAATCTCTTCGTCTAAAACCCCTTTGATCTCATCCATCTCTTTTTTTAAAGTATCAAATACTTGTCGATCAACAGGCTCAACTTCTTTCATCACAAGCTCTGCAACAAGACCACGCTTTTTAAGTTTTGCGCCAAGCACCTCATCTGCCACACGAACCACAATGTTCTGCACTGCTTTGTCATCAAGCGGTAGTATCTGGTCACCTTCAGTGTTTTCAGTTGCACTTTTATTAATAAATCCATTCAAATCATATAAAACAAACAGTCGTAATTTTTGTTGTTCACTATCACTCAATGCTATTTTTTTACCAAACCGCTGTAAGATCTCATCCGCTTTTCCTTGTGTCACCGCAAGTTTATTAATAATCGATTTTTTGCGCATTATCTGCTCGTAAAAAACATCATGAAAATACTGCGTGCCGCGCAATGTCGAATCAAACCACATTGCCTGCTCATTAAATTTACCCACAAAATCCCTGGCTTCGTCAGGTGACTCACCTTCAACAATGATGTTTTTAATAAAGAGACTGTCATGGTCAAACGATTTAAACATTGTATCGCGCCATTCCTGAGTCACCGGAACTCTTGATCCCATAAAGTTGGGCGACTGATACGCGGGCAACCCCCTATCTTCTTTCCATAACCCTTTTTTACGTTCCTGAAATTTGATTTTAAGAGCCTCCTGCTCTGCATTGAAGACAACGGTAAGCATGTCCTCGGCTCGTTTCTGATCAGCCAATATTACTTTTTTTTCAGTATCGTCTTTGAGCCTTTTCACTTGTTCTTGTGCTTGCTTAAGAACGCGCTCAGCATCACGCGCGGCTCTGGCCTGAATCTTTTTCGCCTGATCCTCTGCATGTTCTTTTAGAGAGATCTCATTCTTTTCTGCCTGAATTCTATAATCGTCGATGGCGAAGACCGCGTCTGACTGTAAACGACGTAACGCTGAATCTGTTTTGACTTTCAGCTCTTGCGCACTCTGATTATCAATTAACTCAGGTGCATCGCCAAACGTCGGGCTTGGAATCTCGAAATCCTGGTTTAAATCGGTCTGACAAGGAACCTTAACAGCGATAAATAGAGCTAGCACAACCGATGGCAGCACCAACCTCATGCTTTTCATATCCCACCCCACACATTTTTTACTCTCCATTTATCCCACCTCCTTTATTCTAGTGGGGTCAACTTAGCAAAAGCAAGAAAAATAACTTTTCCCTTCGGCCCTTTTCAAGTATCCTTAGCGTATGAAGAACTTTAAACAACCAATAAAAAAGCATGCATTTACCTCCAAAAGGGCTACCGATCGTAACCCCGGCGAGCCACGTAAAAAGAAGGGCCTAGGCCAGCACTTTCTACGCAAAGGCTCAGTTGTGGATAACATGATTGGCCAAGTTACTATCACGCCAACAACTTCGGTTATGGAAATCGGTTGCGGTGATGGATTTTTGACTGAACAAATTCTCAAACAAACCTCATGCAAACAGCTCAGATGTTATGAGATCGACAACGAATGGCTTGAGTTTGTCAAAGCAAAACTCAGAGACAAACGGCTCGAACTGACTAACCGCAACATTTTAGAAGTTGATTTTGAGGAAGAACTGATTACAGACGCCCCCTGGGTACTGCTCTCCAATCTGCCGTACAACATCACCTTTCCCATCCTCTTCCGCATCCAAAAAAGCAAGCACCTCTTTCAAGAGGGCGTTGTCATGGTGCAAGAAGAAGTCGCACAAAAGGTAGTTGCCAAATCAGGACGGTCATTGAGTCAAGTTTCATTCTTTCTCCAGCACCACTTCGAGTGGCAGCTCTTAGAAAAAATTGAGCCCGGTGCATTCAGCCCACCACCAAAAGTCTATTCCCGCCTGCTCTACTTCAAGCCAAAGACTACTCTCCAGGAAATTCCCCATGAAGATGCGTTCTGGAAGTTTGTAAAAATGTGCTTTAAATCACCACGCCAAACATTACGCAACAATCTACGCACAACTCATTACGCCTCACATCTTGATTTATCAATTCCACAGTTCGCCCTGCGCAGCCAACAGATGAGTTTTGCCGATTTTCTTACCATCTGGGACAGCATAAAATCATGGCACGACGAATAACGAAAGGCCCCAGGTGCGCATAAGGACTCATACCAATCCCTTTTCTATGACTAAGCGTTTCGAAAAAATCGATCCAACGGCCCTGCTTGGACAAGAACCAACGGGCATTGACCTAGAAATAGGGTTCGGCCAAAGTTCATTTGTCGTCGAGCACGCCCAACGCAACCCAAGCCGCTTGGTCATCGGCGTTGAAGTGCGTAAACAAGCCGTCGCCCACGTACAAGATATTGCTACAAAATCGGGGGCTAAAAACATTCTTTTGGTCTATGGAAACGGCAGCCTCTGCCTGCAAGATATGTTTCATGACGCAGCACTTGATACCATTTTTATCTTCCACCCCGACCCATGGGTTAAACGACGCCACCACAAGCGTCGACTCATTAATCCCGCGTTTATAGAGCTTTGTTTACAAAAACTAAAGCCCGGTGGCAAAATCCATCTTTCAACTGACGTCCAAGAGTTATGGCAAGAGATCGAAGCAACGCTGGCAGGCTTTAATCAAGCCCTTACCCCAGTCAACGATGACCCGTTCTGGGCCACCGAGTACACAACCCGCTGGGATGACTTCAGCAAGCGCCAGCAACGCAAGACCTTCTGGGCAACGTTTCGCAAACGTTAATTACTGTAAAAAGGAGCCCTTCAGGACTCTTTGCCTTCCAACGTTGTAATCAAATCGCCTGCTTTCTCCCATCCAACGATACTACCTGAAGTACGTTTTTGTTGCGCGTCACCACCATAAATTACATAGCCATTTTCTGGATCAGCCTCTGCTGTTGCGTTCCATTTTGAAAGACTATCAAAAAAGCTGGTCATTATCGTTTGGCCCGACTTAACCTCGATGGGAACAAGTTTGCTCCCCATGTTAACAAGACAATCTATCTCAATATAGCCATTTTTATCACGCCAAAAATACAATGGCGCCTTAGTGCCGAGACTAAAATATTGTTTAAAAAAATCGGCGATTATAAGTGATTCAAAAAGATG
>JBAYHB010000011.1:0-14701 GCA_041666365.1 Candidatus Babeliales bacterium
ACACAGATGAATCAGCACATTAAAGAAGCGATAATAGAAAGGATCAAAGCCGCCAATTTTATAATTGAGGGTATTCAGCCAGTCACCAAACCAGCGAGAATTTATCCAAAAACGGTTAAATGGATCGTCAAAACGGATTGCATATTTTTTAGAGATGTTTGCTATGTCATCAAATTGAAATGGGTAGTGCAGCGATGGCCAGTAAAAAAGATAGGTTAAAAAAGTCAATAATACAGGCGGAACGATTTGTTGCCACCACCCATTCTTGCTCCAAAACCAATGCCCCGTCAACGCCTGACTACCTTGATTTTCGATCTTCACGCTATTCTCCTTCTTTAAAACCTACTTCTCCTTCAACAACGTCCCCATGATTGTTATCAAAAAAACGAGGAATGTAAACCAAATGTCACGCTCCATGTAACCCCCCGCCGTCCGCAATTGTTTCAACCTGAAATAAATACATAAATTCATCCCCTAAATTAATCCTTACGATCGTTGACTTTTTAAATGACCGTGGTACAATTATTTCTAATTGAAGGTTGTTTTCTGAGAACCTATAAAAATGGAGCGCCATGAAAAAGTTACTACTCACGCTGTTCATCATCTCGTTTTCAGGAATCGGGCACAGCGCCGAAGCTGCTGTCATTGAAAAGGGCATGCTTGAAAAAGCGTTCATTGACCACTCAGTGATGACCGCCGCAGGGGTCACTGCAACCGCTGCCATTGCTCTTGCTGGCTGTTATTTTGCCACACGCACCGTCGATGAATTTGATGAACCAGAAGATTTCTTGGTCTGGGCCAAAAGACATAAACTAAAAATAGGTATTGCGCTCGCAACTATCATCATTTCGTACTGTGCAGCAGGCTCCATGGCAAAAAAAATGAAGGCTGTGAGAGAGCACAGACCAGAAGAACAACACAAACTGCGCGCTCTACAAAAACAGCAAGTAAAAGAAGCTGAACAAGCAAAAGAAAAGCTTGTTGACCATATAAAATACATTGAAGCAATCTTACCGAAATACGCGGCACACCAAGTTTCTACCCAAATGGCTGCGATAAAGAGTCTCTTTGAAAAAGGCAACAACGACGAAGCAAATAGAAAAATAGAAGAATATAACAAAGGAAGCAATGAAGAATCATATTTAATTCTTTATTGGCGAATGTGGAACGAACTACAACAAATCTTTCGCGATCATCCTGACCTTCGTAATGCACAGTAATCACAAGCCTCTCCCCCAACCATCACTTTTTTGTTAATCATTGCCTGATGCTGCGGTTTTTATTACATTAGATCTATTATTATTTTCTATAGGGGATTTTTTATGATAGATACTACCGTTTTAAAAACATTGAGCCAGATTGCGCTGCTCTTTCCTGCGTTCATCATCATCTTTACGTTCAAAGGCTTTTTTAAATCACTCGTTGCCAAATGGGTCGGCGATGAAACGGCCGAAGAAGAGGGTTTTTTAACCCTCAATCCGCTTGCCCACATCGATCTTTCCGGCATTATCATTTTAATTACGGCGCTGGTTGCTGTTACACTTCTTTTTTCAGGCTTGCTTCCTCGCGGTTTTCTTCTTCTGTTAATTATTCTTTTTGGCATCAGGCTGGTCATCCCAACTCCAATCGATGAACGGAATTTCCGCTCATACCGCTGGGGCGGGATCTTAACATCACTTGCAGACTTTCAGGCAAGCATCCTTTTGGCTATCGCAACCATCATGATTATGAAGTGTTGCATCGCGCTACGACTTCCGGCCAACGTTGTGGTTACCTCACTTGAAATATGTAATACCGTTGTCGATCTTTCGGTCATGCTCGGCATTCTTAATCTTATCCCGCTTCCTCCGTTTGATGGCGGCAGACTTATGAAATATCTTTTTCCAACAAAATATGATTACATTTTCGAGTGGCTTGAAGAATACGCATTTTTCATTATCCTCTTTATCTTTTTTGCCCCTGGCCTGAGCGATGTTTTTTGGGGCATGCTTTCTGGAGCTGCTGCCAGCGTAAAACAATTCTTATTTTCGCTGTTCTTTTAACCAAAGGCACTTCATGGTTGCTCATGATTTCATGAAATTTCTTGCCGATGCTGCGATTTTGCTTCCGGCATTTTTAATGGCGCTTTCATTCCATGAATACGCCCATGCGTTTGTCGCTACTTTTTTTGGCGATCCAACAGCACGCCGTGCCGGTCGCCTCACGCTCAATCCAGCAGCGCACATTGATCCAACCGGCCTTTTTTGTCTTATCTTATTTAGATTTGGGTGGGCAAAACCTGTCCCCTTTAATCATCATAATTTCAAGCATCCCAAACTGTACGCTGTGCTCACCGCACTTGCCGGCCCTTTGGCAAACTTGATTTTGGCGCTCATCATGTATTATCTGGCTGCCTACATGCCACTCCTTCACATGCCAGCAGCGGTTGCTACAACGTTTATCACTATTTTTGAAGTAACAGCCTACGTCAATGTTATGCTCGGCGTTTTTAATTTGCTCCCACTCCCTCCTCTTGATGGAAGTCATCTTTTGACAGTCTTTTTTGAAGACAAATATCCTCGCGCAATGCTGGCAATCTATCAGTATTCGTTTTTTATCCTCATAATTATTTTTGTACATCCACAGACGCGCATGGCGCTTGACATGGCGATCACAGCCGTTGTAAACCTTCTGAAAATGTTAGTTTTTTAATTCAATGGAAAAATTATGGATTCAAAAAATACAAGTGCCCTTGCGCTCATTAAAAATGGTACGGTTCAGGTAACCCCCGAAGATCTTTTACTTAAAAAGCTTGCCCGTAACAAACCACTTAAAATAAAATTCGGGTGTGATCCAACGGCTCCCGATCTCCATCTTGGACATGCCGTCGTCTTAAGTAAAATGAAAGAGTTTCAAGATCTTGGTCATGAAATTATTTATCTTATCGGTGACTACACAACTCGCATAGGCGACCCAACGGGTAGATCAAAAACACGCCCACCACTGACAGAAGAAGAAATTGCACATAATGCTCAAACGTATTTCAAACAGGTTTCAAAAATTCTTGATCCTCAAAAAACAATCATTCGTTACAACAGTGAGTGGCTTGCCAAACTCACCTTTGCCGATGTGATAAAATTAACCGGCGCCGTCACCGTTGCCCAAATCATTGAGCGTGATGACTTTGCCAAACGCCTGAAAGAAAATGTTTCAATTGGTCTACATGAACTTTTGTATCCGCTCATGCAAGGATATGATTCAGTGGCGCTGCGCGCTGACGTTGAGCTCGGCGGACAAGATCAAACATTTAATTTATTAATGGGCCGCCACCTGCAAGAGCATTTCGGCCAAGAACCACAAGTAATTTTGACGATGCCCATTCTTGAAGGTCTTGATGGCGTACAAAAAATGTCGAAGAGCCTTGGTAATTACATCGGGCTTTGGGAAGAAGCCGGTACCGCGTACGGTAAACTCATGTCCATTTCTGATGACCTCATGTGGCGTTACTACCACCTGCTCCTTTCTAAAACACTCGATGAAATTAAGACTATGAAAGATGGTGTAGCCGACACCTCGCTTCACCCAATGAATCTTAAAAAAGAAATGGCAAAAAATATTATCGCTCGATTCTGGTCGGCCCAAGAAGCAGAGGTTGCACAAAATAGCTTTGAAGCGCTCTTTCAAAAAAAAGATTACTCGCATGCCCAAGAAGTCCAGCTTACACCTGAAACCAGCAATCCAGCCTGGGTTGTTGACTTGCTCAAACAGATCAAAGCCGTCGTAAGTTCATCAGACGCCAAACGCCTGATCGATGGCAAAGGCCTTGAGATTGACGGCACCGTGATTACTGATTTTAAAGCACAGATTACATGGAAATCAGGAATGATTATAAAAGCGGGTAAGATAAAATTATTTAAGATTAAATAGTTTTCTGGCTGAGAGGGCTACAGGTGTAGCCCTCTCACGTTTTATTAATTCCCTCGCCCTGGGCTTACTGCTCTTACTACTCCTACGGCAGATTTCAACGTTCTTTGTTGTTGCTGTTTTATTTTATTTGCCACCTGCTGTCTATAAATTTTATTTTGATCATGCGTAGTCAAGTCTGCGGTCGAAATAAGCCCATCATTTTTCGCATTTGCAGCAAGAGCTCTCACCGCATTCGCCGTACGGTCGACAGCCTTAAAGAAATCGCCCTTATCTCGTAATGATATTGCTTCTTGGTGTGCCGCCTCTGCTGTTTCGAGTTGTTGTCTAGTCTCTTCAGAAACCTCTTTACCTTGCTTTACTTGATTCTTCACCTTAGAAATAACAGCGGCGTGGTACGCAGGAAGGCCTTTGGCTATCTCATATTTAACATCAGATCTCTTAGCATCACGATCTTTTTGCAGATCAACCGCAACAGCCCTTAAGACGTTTAGCTCGCCAAATTTTTCATTATCATTAATCAATTTCGCAAGAGAAGCTTTTCTTCCTTCTGGCTCCGCATCTAACTTGCGATTCAATTTTTCGCGTACCTCGTCAAGTACCTTTCTCTGAGTTTCTGGTGAATCAACAGATGCGATACCACCCAACTTCAACGAAACATCTGACAGCTCGCCCAAATCTCTCTCAACTTCGCCTAGTTTCTTCGATTTTTCTTCAATTTTTTCTTTCTGACGTGTTAGTACTTCGTCAGGATTCTCCTCTTTAGGTAGTAACGTGCCCAAAGGTGTAACCATTGCGCCAGCTATTTTTCTAATCATAGACGGTTGGGTTTTCTCAAGATATGCACTTGCCGCAACACGAAGCTCCAACTTAATTTTTGGATCTTTATTATTGGTTATAGATTCGTCAATCACTGTTTTTTGTTGATCAGGCGTAAGCGCTTTAAATTCATCACTCGTCATTACCAATACACCTTTTAGGTGCGCGTTATATAATTCCTCTGGAGTTTTATCATCGTACGGACTAGTTTTTATATCTTTTGGTGTCAGCTTATCTACGTCATTCTTTGTTTCGGTTTCCACGGCACCTGGTTCACGAATGGCTTTTTCCTCACCAGGAGCTTGGTCGACTGTTTTTTCTGTTTGTTTAATCTTTTCGATCAGCTCTTTGGCTTCAACCATCATTTCTTTGTCATTATAAACCCAACCAGGCTTGGTGAAGGGTTCAAGTAGTTTGATTTGTTGCTCAAGTGGTAATGACTCAAAATTCGGCGTAGTTTTTCTTATATCATCAAGCATCGCGGTTCTTTTCGCTTGTTTTCGCTCCATTCCAGCAAGTTCTTCTTGCTTTTGGGCAAGCATGGACTTTAGTTCAGCTAGCAAAACCCCTTCTTTCATAGTAAAAAGAACTTGCCCTTCAACAACCTTTCCCTTCGGCATCTTGGTTTTTAAAAAATCTACTTGCTCTTTAAGAGGCATTTGCATAAAAGACTCAAAGGGCTCTCCAAGTTTCAACTTATTATATTGAATCTCTTCTTTACCAACTCCCGGAACCCCCTTCATCGCATATATAACTCCACAACAAAAAAATAAAAGCTCAACGGCAACAGATAAATATCTTTGCTTCGAACACATCTTCATTCCACACTCCTTGCATAAGCACACAAACATACAACGACCTGTCCGAACCTATCAAAATTCATCGTTAAAATGCAATCTCAGCCCAAAATATTCATATAAATTCTTGCACAAAAATTGATCCAATGAGTTATTTCATTGTCATTCTTTTTTGGTTTTGCCAGACTAGCCAAGGAGTTATCGCTTAGTATCAAAATAATGTCTAGGAGGAGAGTTATGGAAAGTAGGTTACTTGTGGGAATTGTTGTAATTTATTTTCATGTTTTCGCTCCAACCATATCTGCATTTAATCCTGAGCATCTCGCGCGAGCTGTTGCTGGTGACAAACATCTTGCTGGATATGATCTTGTTCGAGCTGATCTGAGTTGGTTGGATCTATCCGGCGCCGACTTGCAAGGAGCGAATCTTAAGTATGCAAAACTGAATCATACAAATTTAGAAAACACGCTGCTTTGTCATGCAAAATGTATGCACGCTAATTGCAGCCTGGCAAACTGTAGTGGTGCCGATTTTAGTTATGCCGACATTTCTGATGCTATTTTTTTTACCACAAACTTTTTCGCCGCCATTTTTTATAAAACAAGGGCGTGTCGTGCTCATTTTAAATATTGCACTATGGCTGAAGCTGAGTTTGATTGTACAAACCTGCGTGAAGCTATTTTTGTCGATACAGATCTGAGCGATGTCGCATTTAAAGATTCAATTATTGATGACATCATTATCTACCATCGAATCGAAGCAGAGAGACCGCAGCAAGGTGCCGGAGCTTTTTGCCCTGGGCACGATCTACAACACCACAAGCGTCGTAATCATGGAAAAATAAAAGAAATTCCAAGAGGAATGCGAATTTTCAACGATGGGATCTGCCCAATATGTATGGAAAACTTTGTACAGGAATACCCAAGATGTATGGGAAACTTTGTAATCGAAAACTTTGTACGGGAAAAATATATAGCCATTTTTGTTCCTTGCGGACACTGTGCAGACCATGAATGCGTAAAGCATTGGTATAAAGTTCAACGTGAAATCATACATGCAAACCAATACAATGATATCAAACCGAAATGCCCCATTTGCTCTACACTTATCAAATATTACGTCTGCCGCCCATTCGAAAAGGAAGAAGCCACCACTCTAAAAGAGCAACAAAAAACCTGCTTAGTTGATGATAGAAAATCTTAGTCGGTCGCTATAAAATATCGTCTTGATTTTTTGTTCGTATGTTTTATACTTCATCTGAATTCAACGGGGTAAGACTACAAGGAGTAGCAGTATAAAAACAGTATTATTTTTAACGTCGGAGGATGACTTATGTCAGCTGGTATTAAACCACTTTATGATCGTGTCCTTGTCAAACGCTTAGAAAGCGAACAAATGTCGGCCGGGGGAATTATCATCCCTGATACGGCTCAAGAAAAAACACAAATGGGATCCGTTGTGGAAACCGGCGAAGGCAAATTGCTCAGCGACGGTACTATCAAACCATTACGCGTCACCAAGGGTGATAAAGTTATTTTTGGTAAATACTCAGGAACCGAAGTAAAACTTACCGGTACAGAGTATCTTATTTTGCGTGAAGACGAAGTTCTCGGCATTTTTGATAAGTAAGCGCACGCTTACGTCGTACCGGGCTTGACCCGGTATCCAGGTTATAAGAACAAGAGAGGTAGTCTGGATCCCGTATCAAGTACGGGATGACAATAGAAAAAAGTCGCACAAGAAAATATTTAAAAATTTAAGGAAACACACTATGGCAAAACAAATAGTATTTGGCGAAGAAGCTCGTGTAAAGATTCTTAAGGGAGTTAACACACTTGCCAACGCCGTTAAAGTAACACTCGGGCCTAAAGGCCGCAACGTGGCAATCGAAAAATCATTCGGATCACCAGTCATCACTAAAGACGGTGTAACGGTTGCCAAAGAAATGGAATTCAAAGATAAATTTGAAAATATGGGCGCCCAAATGGTGCGTGAGGTTGCTTCAAAAACAGCAGACGTTGCTGGCGACGGAACAACAACCGCAACTGTGCTCGCCCAAGCAATTTACCGCGAAGGCATCAAGTCTATCACCGCTGGCTCGAATCCAATGGAAGTCAAGCGCGGTATCGACAAAGCTGTTGCCGTCATCGTTAAAGAGCTCGGCACCATGTCAAAACAGATCAAAGATAAAGAAGAGATCTCGCAAGTTGCAACCGTTTCAGCAAACAACGACCGTTCCATCGGCGAAATCATCGCCAATGCGATGGACAAAGTTGGACGTCATGGCGTTATCACGGTTGAAGAAGCAAAGGGAATTGAAAGCGAACTTGAAGTTGTTGAAGGTATGCAATTCGATCGCGGCTACCTTTCACCTTACTTTGTTACCAATCCAGAGAAAATGGAAGCATCGCTTGATAACCCTGTCATCATGATTTACGACAAAAAAGTCAGCAGCATGAAAGACATACTTCCAATTCTTGAGCAAGTTGCAAAACAAGGCCTTCCTCTTTTGATTATTGCTGAAGATATTGAAGGCGAAGCGCTTGCAACCCTTGTCGTCAACAAGATGCGTGGCACGCTCAACGTTGCTGCTGTCAAAGCTCCTGGTTTTGGCGATCGCAGAAAAGCAATGCTCCAAGATATCGCAGTCTTGACCGGTGGTCGCATGATCTCTGATGAACTTGGTCTTAAGCTTGAAAATATTACCTTCCCTGACCTTGGCTGCGCAAAACGCGTACGCATCACCAAAGACAACTGCACTATTATTGATGGTAAAGGACAATCTTCTGATATCCAAGCACGCGTTGCACAAATTAAACGCGAAATTGATCTTTCAACCTCTGACTATGATAAAGAAAAACTGCAAGAGCGCTTGGCAAAACTTGCCGGAGGCGTTGCGGTTATCAAAGTTGGCGCAGCAACTGAAAGCGAAATGAAAGAAAAGAAAGACCGCGTTGACGATGCATTGCATGCAACACGCGCTGCGGTTGAAGAAGGTATCGTTGCTGGTGGCGGGGTCGCATTCTTGCGCGCAGCTGGGGCACTTGATACTCTTAAGCTTACAGGCGACGAAGCATTTGGCGTTAGTATTATTCGACGTGCGCTTGAAGAACCAATCAGAACTATTGTTTCAAACGCTGGGCATGAAGCATCAGTTGTTATCGACAAGGTTAAGAACTCTTCAGCCGATATGGGCTTTGATGCACGTAATGAACAATACATCGATATGTTTAAAGCTGGTGTTGTAGACCCTACAAAGGTTTCTCGCTCCGCTTTACAACACGCTGCATCGATTGCAGGATTGCTACTCACCACAGAAGCAATGGTCGCAGACATTCCTGAAGACAAACCAGCACAAGCTCCTGCAGGCCATGGACATGGCGGCATGGGCGGTATGCCAGGAATGTATTAAAACATTTCAACTTGATTGACAAAAAGAAGGCTCGCTTTAAACGGCGAGCCTTCTTTTTTATCGTAAAGATACGAATTAAAACCCTATACTCAATTTTCCATAAACAGACCAAAAATCTGGTGTACTATTTTTTGATGTAAGTTCATATGATCCACCAAGCCCCATCATGACAGGCAAATACCATTCTCTAAACAAGTAACCGACACCGGCGTATATTTTGTGTGTCAGCACCGATGGCGTTTGAGCACCGTCAATATCAAGATTGGCAGTGGTAAGCCACTTCATGTTAGCTGCCGTATTGGCAGTATTTGTTGATGCAGCATTTTCATCAAATTGACGTTCAAGCGTTCCAAAGATCCCTGCATCTACCGTACCAGCTGTATTACCATAAGTAGATGCTGCTTCAGATCCATCAGCAACACTCAGCGCTCGATTCGCAACACCAAATAATTCTGAAAACGTATCATACGTGCCTTTGATTTTTACTTCTTCTTTTTCTCTCCAGAAAAGATTGTAGCCCATATCGATACTCAGCCCACCGTTGTTGTAGGCAATATTTGCAAGGCCTTCAACTTGACTGCCAGGGGTCACTTCACAATTAAGCGTTGTATGGTTTGCAGCAGGAGAAAGGATTGCCCCATTGGCGCCACCGACCTGAGGTCGTGCGAGCAAATGATAGTGTCCCCAGTTGCGCAGCGTGCCATCATTTTTTTTCAGACCAAATGTTCTATATTCTGTGTTATCAAATAAGAAGCGGTAATCAGCAACCATGGCAAGTTTGATGTTATGACGCTCATCACCCCATACACGAACAAATCCATCAAAACCTAATCCTAGTGCCGAGTGCTCACCATTACCAACGATTGGTTGAAATACATAGGTCCCTTTGTTGCAATTACCTGTTGGAGTTGTCCAACCAATATTTCCCCCTAAACGATAATCTTCTTCATCAAGAAAGTTATAGCCTATCTTGGTTTCAATATCTGCAATGCCCGTTTTTGAACGCATGCCATCAATTTTTGCATAGGCAAGAGGAAGCTGTGCATTTGAGCTGCTATCTATTCCAGTAAATGTTCCGTTGAAATAGTTGAAAACGTTTGTAGCCGTCGCATTGCCTGTAGCATTGCTCACGGTCATATGCATATCATTTTTAATATGGACAAGAGGAATACTTGTCGACATGTAAAGCCCCTTCATGAGCTTTTCAAGATTGCTAAATGAGGTAAGCACTACGCCGTAAGATTCTGATGTTGGCTTTAAGGTAACGGTTGCTTGACTTGCATCACCTGCACCTTCATGAATGAGGTAGGCACTATCAAGATCGGCGCCACTCAGCACAGCTCCTGAAGCTGCGTGGCCAAACAGCATGCTGTAGTGATTACTTATTCCAAAGTATTTACCGAGTTCTTTTTCTCCACTTGAAGCCTGATAAAAACCAGTAAGTTGAAGGGAACGGCCTCTTGTATCGTCATCCCTTCGTCCTGTCATTTCATTAAATGTTGTAAAATCACGGGCAAGATTATACCCATGGCTGCGCAATGATAGTGTTGTATGATTTGTATATGCGCTTGCAACCCCTGTTGAAATCGCCCCTAATAAAAGGCCTTTTACTATTTTATTCATACTCTCTTCTCCAAAAAACCATGTTCCTCTTTTTTACAATTCACTAGTTCAATATTCCTTTCGTTCGCTCTGAATTTGATGTGCTATTATTGACTACTGTTTGAAACCTTAACCAATCCAGCAAGAAGATTTCAAGTTTCCTAATAAAGTGAGAAAAATTTCATAGAGAGCTTGATTTCATCAACAAAAGGTCTACAATACTCTTCAACGTGATAACAATAAAAAGCGTGGTTCGCATAATGGAGAGGGCGTTTTCAATAATATGAAGCTGAGAGTCTATAGTTATTAAAGTTTGTTAGAATAGGAATTCTATCTCTAGACTGTCGAAAGAATTATCATGAAAAAAATATTGTATGCTTTTCTTTTAACTGCATCATTCACAGAAATGTCACACGCCGCACTAAGCGAACAAAAACAAGAAAAGTCAAATACGCAAAACACAGAAACACTATCTGAAAAAGATACTCACCTTGTTAACGACTTTGCTGAATTGCTTTGTAACGCTTCATTTATGGGAAAATCTGAAAAGGTTTCAGAAATTATAGAATTTGTGCGTCAACGTGCTAACAATGCTGACCTGTGTATCACAACATTGTGCAATGCTCGCCGTATGGGAGCCCCATCACTCTACTGGGCAAAATTCAAAAGTCAGTGTTACATAGGCGCGAATAATAATAATGAAGGATACAACAACACTATTGACATCCTTATCAAAAACGGCGCTAAGGATTAGTCCCTCAACTTCCATTTTTAACCCTCATTACCCCTGTGGCAATAGCCGTGCTGTAAAACCTCTTCAACACATAATCCGGCTTGCCATTTATACGATATAGTGCTAAAAAATTTTGCAACTCGTAGGTATTGAATTATGGACAAATAAAAAGGAGTTTTATGAATATTCGCTTTATCGCTTTAATAACATTATTTTCTGGATTTACCATTGGGAATGCCAACGCAGCTTTCATTGGGATCAATAATGTTCCTCAAGATGTCTGCAGTAACGATGTCGGTGACAAATTCCGCCAAAGCAGCTTCTGCCAAAACCTTCCCCTATTAAGAGCTCTCTATTTTGACATGTCTTTTTATCATATTGATGCTGTAAAAAAAAAGCTCGACGACGGTTCTATTAAATTAGAGCCCAATGATCATAGAGGTCATTTACCTCAACATTCTGGATGGACCGGTCTACGAATGGAAGAAGTGATTGCCCGCGGAAATAATTGGTTTTGCCCAGAATGTTGTGGCCTACATGGGGCTATTCCACAAGAAGCCGTACCTCTAATCAGTAACGGCGTATCATATTTTGGCCGCTTTTCTGATAGAGAAAAAAAAGTTTTAACTCTAGCAGCATATATTCATGACATTGGAAAAGCGGGCGATCCCAACGCAAAAAATTATTTTCACGACGGCAATAAGATTTTCTTCACGGGAAAAAGAGATCATGAACTCATCGGTTTTTATTACATAATTTCGTCTATTTTATCGAAAGAAGCTGTAGCAAGTGCTCGTACATTCTTGACCAATGAATTACATATTGATGATTCCACCCTGCATGAATACTTAACTGTTGAATCAAAACTGCTCAACATTGGAGAAATTCTTACCTCGATTGGCTTTTCTGTAGAAGAGCAAAAACTCATCGCTATCCTTATCGCGACACACAAAATGTTTATCGACCTTTGTGCAAATCATGAATTACTACAGTACAACAAACGAATGCTACAACATGTAAAAATGCTGTCCTCTGAAAAAGAATTTTTGATGCTTTTGAAAAAATTGTTTGAAATAACCCAACTCGACCAAGCGTTATTTAACCCAATAACGGTTAGTAAAATGATAATCGCGTTAAACATGGTAGATACCTACTCGGTCTATTATCCTTGTTTTCCTACGTCCCAAAGTTCAATTTTTACAGAAGGAGAAAAATTATTCCTACTTCCTACAAGAAATTTCATTGGTCCTCGACAACCGGAAAATCATAATAAATATTGTTATCGTCTTTCTCTGGCAGCAGGAGACTATGAATCCCGTTTGTTACACCTTTTAGATACAAAATAAGGAGTTTTATGAATATTCGTATTATCGCTTTAATAACACTGTTTTGTAGCACTGTTATTGGAAATGCTAACGCGGCTTTGGCAAACATTAGCACTCCTACTACAGGTGGTAAATCGATAAAACTTATTGGGCACAAGGATAGAATTCAATGCATGTCGCTTAGTTGCGATGAATTTTTCATCGCAACTGGTGCCGCTGATAACACAGTCAAGCTTTGGGATAGAATAACTGGTAATCTCTATAAATCATTTGACTTCGACAGTGAGATAGAAGCTGTTGCCTTTAATCCAAACTCTAATAAAGCCGAAATCTTTGCAACGGCAACAGCTAATGGAATTGTTGGGTTGTGGGATTCAAGGTCGTTTAAGAATATTTGTTACGTTGATGTACAACCACAGCGGCAACAAAGCTTCAATTCCAGTACGCAGCCTCTAAAGATTGATGATTTACTAAGTGATTTAACGATAAACAGTTCTGACGAAGAAACACTATTGCCAATTTCCCACCTTATTTGGGGCCCTCTTGGAGAATCGCTTGCTGTAGAATTAGGACAGTGGAACACTTCGCATCATAAAATACTGCTCTTCAAATTTCAAAATAACGCTCTAAAAACTGAGGCTGCGCTAAATCATTCGAAATCAAGTTCAACATTCTCCTGTGATGAAACCTATTTCGCGGCAGCTCATTGTGATGGAATAAACAATGGAAGAGCAAAGATCCATCACATGATACACACTGGTAATGATGCTGATTTTATAATTTATGAAAGGGGAACAGTAGAACATGTCATCTTTAATCCAATAAACCACCGCCTTGCAGTCTCATCACTTGGAGATGGATTAAGAATATATAATCTAGCACAAAAAAACTGTCGCTCTTTTCTTAATTTAGATTGTGGACGAGTTGGTTTTCTTGCAACGCGACCCGCATGGAGTCCAAATGGAAAACTTATTGCTGCCCCTTCATCGGCCGATGCCGATACACATACGGAAGATATAAGCGTATGGAATCTATGTGGTGATTGCATGGCCTGTTTTAGGGGAGAGAGTAAACACATCTATGGCTTACAATGGAGCCCAGATGGTAGATATATAGCTTCGACGTCTTCTGGTGATGAGTCAGATAAATATGTAGTGAGTATTTGGGATTTTGAAACACAAAAACTCGTCACCAAATTAGATGGTGCTTTTTTAGCATGGGGCAGGGATAGCAAAACTATTACCATAGCACTATCAAATGAAAATAATCTTGATGAGCATTCTTATAGTCTAACACTCCAAACATTTTCTATTTCTGATAAATGAAGGGAATTTTATGAATATTCGCTTTATAGCTTTAATAACATTGTTTTCTGGATTTACTATTGGAAATGCTAATGCTGCAGCGTTGGCAAGCTCGAACAGCGATAATCGACTTACCTTAGTTGCTGAATTAAAGCATCAAGAGGGGAGTTATATTACCTCAGTAGCGTTTTCACCCAATGGAGAGCTCATTGTAACTGCTGGTAGTGATCATACTGCAAAAATTTGGACAAAAGACGGAGTACTCGTACATTCGCTTGATCACGGCCACGATGTAAATGTTAACTCTGTTGTTTTTTCGCCCGATACAAACTTTATTTTAACCGCTTGCAACAATGGGAAAGCCTATCTTTGGGGAAAGGATGGTCGTCTTTGCCAAACACTTTATCATGGAAGATCTTGTGTGCTAAACGCCGCGTTTTGTTGTAAACAACAAGATAACGTCGACATTGCTCTTACGTTTGAGAACATTGCCTTTGAAGAAGGACAGGTTGAGATAAAAAGGTGGGAAATAATGAATGGTAATATTATCGGGTCATCAGAAGTAAGAGAGCCAAGGAAATTTATTGGAGGTCCGCCATCTTACCAGAGTCCTGTTAGGGTGAGCCCTGGCTTCACATTAAATTATGATGGCTATGCAATAAGTGGCCCTTGTTTATTCAGGCGTTTTCCCTATGGGGAGGAAGTAGTCATTCAATTTCGCGATAAGGATGTTTTTTTTAAGCCTTACGATTGTTATGCGGATCTTCGAGGCGCGGATTCAGATTATTACAGGAGTTCGTCAAAAC
>JBAYHB010000012.1:0-14663 GCA_041666365.1 Candidatus Babeliales bacterium
AAATAAATAACACGTTCAAGGTCTCTGACGGTCATACCAAGAATCAAACTCAGATAGCTTGGGATACCTTTTAGGTACCAAATATGACAGACCGGAGAAACGAGACTGATATGGCCCATACGTTCGCGACGAACGCGTGATTGAATTACTTCAACACCACATTTTTCGCACGTAACACCACGATGCTTCATGCGTTTATATTTACCGCAATTACATTCCCAGTCTTTTACTGGACCAAATATTCGGGCGCAAAATAAACCATCGCGCTCAGGCTTGAGTGTTCGATAATTTATGGTTTCAATTTTCTTTACTTCACCATACGATAACGAACGTATTTTTTCAGGAGAAGCAACGCTAATGCGCATTGCGTTAAACTGTACCGTGTTTATATACTCACGAAACCGTTCAAGCATTCTATTATTCACCGACTTGCTCCTTACTTGTCTTAAAGAGATCTACCTGTAAACCCAAACTTTGCAGTTCTTTGACCAATACGTTAAACGATTCAGGAATACCTGGCTCAGGGACTTCATCTCCCCTAACAATCGCTTCATAAGTCTTAATACGTCCGTTAACGTCATCCGACTTGACTGTAAGCATTTCCTGTAACGTATAGGCTGAACCGTATGCATATAACGCCCACACTTCCATTTCTCCAAGTCGCTGTCCACCAAATTGTGCTTTACCACCGAGCGGTTGCTGAGTAATCAATGAGTAAGGACCAACTGATCGAGCATGTAACTTATCGTCCGCTAAGTGATTCAATTTCATCATATAGATAAAACCAACGGTTACTGGTTGATCGAATTGATCGCCAGTCCGTCCGTCAAACAATCTAAACGTTCCATTGTCAGGAAGTCCAATTCCCTTGAGCACTGGAACAATCTCTTTATCATAATCAGCGCCATCAAAGACTGGCGTCTTCATTGCTAAACCATTTTCTGCTACATTTTTAGCAACTTTCCACAACTCATCCTCGTTGTAGTTTTTAGCAAGATTATCGACAATTTCCTTGCCAAAGAATCCTTCTAAGCGTTTCTTAACTTCGGCAAGGCTGAGCGCTGCCAATTCTTTCTTGAACTGAATACCAATTTCTCTTCCACCCATTCCAAGAACAGTTTCGAGAATTTGTCCAACGTTCATACGACCAGGAACGCCAAGTGGATTAAGTACTATATCAACAGCTGTACCGTCCTCAAGATGAGGCATATCTTCAATATTGACTATACGTGAAACCACACCCTTGTTACCATGTCGTCCTGCCATTTTATCACCGACTGAAAGTCGACGTTTGGCAGCAACATACACTTTTATCATCTTAATAACACCTGATGGAAGATCATCACCTTTTCTCAATTGATTAATGCGATCTTCTTTAAGTGCCGTCAAAACATGTATTTGACTGTTCAAGATGTCTTTGTACTGGACTATTTTTTCATCAATTTCTTTATTGCCAACAGAAAGAGACAATAAGGCGTCGACGTCCATGTCTTCGAACTTACCTGTAACGACACCCTTCTTAGAACCCTTAACCGTTGCACCTTTTAACAATGCAAGCACTTTTTCTTTAATGCTACGGCTCAGAATTCCAAGATGCTGATTGAAGCCTTCTTCAAACTTTTGTGTCTCTTTTGTTACAATATCTTTATAACGTTTATCTTTTCTAATTCCGCTACGAGAGAATATTTTTACGTCAACAACCGTTGCTTCAACCCCTGGTGGAACCCGCAACGATGTATCACGTACTTCTCGAGATTTCTCACCAAATATCGCACGCAATAATTTTTCTTCTGGCGAAACCTGAATATCACCTTTTAAAGTAACTTTTCCAACTAAAATATCGCCAGGCTTAACACGCGTACCAATTTTGACGATACCATCTTCATCTAGCGCTTCAAGATCTTTTTCTGATACATTTGGAATATCTCGCGTAATTTCTTCAGCTCCAAGCTTTGTATCACGAGCTTCTGCTGCAAACTCTTCAACGTGAACCGATGAGAAAACATCGTCAGCAACGAGACGTTTACTTACAACAATAGCGTCCTCAAAGTTATATCCAAGCCATGGCATGAATGCCACAAGCAAGTTGCTTCCAAGAGCCAATTCACCATTAGCCGTTGCCGCACCGTTAGTGATAACATCGCCTCTAGCAATGGTATCGCCAGCAGCAACGATAGGCGTATAATGAATCCATGTATTGTGACTAGATTGTGCAAATTTCTTAAGATTATACACGTCAATTGGTCGCGAGAACCACTCGGACTCATTATCTTCTTTTTCTTTACGACGAATGATGATTTTTTCAGCGGAAACATATTCAACAACACCATCATTCTTCGCTAAAATGACGGCACCATCAAGCGAACCAAGATCTCGCTCCATTCCGGTACCGACAAGTGGCGTTTGGCATTTGATCAAAGGAACAGCTTGCCGTTGCATGTTTGAACCCATCAATGCTCGGTTAGCATCGTCGTGTTCAAGGAAGGGAATGAGCGATGTAGGAACCGAGAAAATCTGTTTTGGAGATGCATCGATATAACTAACATCTTTCGATTCTGCAAGAACAATATCACCATCTTGCTGACGAACAAGCACTCGATCTGCCTTAATTCGACCTTTACTATCAAGCTCAACAGTCGACTGAGCAATCTTTTCGCCTGTTTCTTCAAACGCATCCAAGTACAAAATATCATCTTGAACGATACCATCTTTTACTGGACGGTATGGTGTTTCTATAAAACCTAGCTCATTAACTTTCGCATAGGTCGACAAAGATGAAATCAAACCAATGTTTTGTCCTTCAGGTGTCTCGATCGGACAAATTCTTCCATAGTGAGATGTGTGAACGTCGCGAACTTCAAACGTTGCTCGTTCACGAGTAATACCACCAGGCCCGAGAGCCGACAAGCGACGCTTATGTGCCATCTCTGCCAACGGATTGGTTTGGTCCATAAATTGTGATAACTGACCTGTTCCGAAGAATTCTCTTAATACGGCAGTTAAAGGCTTAACATTCAGGAAATCATAGGGCATAAGAGCTGAATAATTTTCCTGAAGACGAAAACGCTCTCTTGCAATCCGTTCAACACGGGCAAAACCAACATACAGTTGGCTTTGAAGCAACTCACCAACAAGCCGAACACAACGGTTACCCAGATGATCGATATCATCCAATTCTCCATCGCCACGCTCCTTGAGACCAATGAGATATTTTATCGTTGCAATGATATCTTCTTTGGTCAAATGAGTTGTTGCTTCGTCAATTGAAAGCCCTAACTTCCTATTCGTACGAATACGGCCAACATTTGTCAGATCATAAAAACGTGGGTTGAAAAACATATTGTTGACATATTCTTCCATCACTTTAAGCGATGGAACATCACCAGGTTTCAATTTTGTATAGATATCTTTTAATGCATCTTCATAGGTCGAAATCTGATCATGTGTATACGTTAGAGCCATTGTTGGTTGAAAAACATAGCCAGATGTTTTTATTACATCGAATGAGAACTTGCCTGGAATTTCTTCAATCTGGTCAATAATCTCCTCTGTAAGGCTTCCACCTGATTGAAGAAGTATTTCTCCCGTACGAGGATCAATAATATCTGTTCCTATGACTCTATTAACCAAACTATTTTTTCTAATGGAAAGCGTCTCAACACCCTCTTTTTGAAGTTTGTCGATAACGGCTTTATTAAAACGTTGGCCAACGGTAAACTTTTTTTCCAGCTCAGAGGTAAGCATTCCCGCTTCTAATCGTTGCCCAATAAGTGATGCGTCAACTTTCTTGATAAATTTACCACCCTTGAGACTGACAGATTCAAAATCGTAGAATGTTGAAAGAATCGAACTTTTTTTGACTCCCAACGCTTGCAAAAAAGTGGTTCCCAAAATCTTTTTCTTTTTATCTATTCTGACGAACATCAAATCGTTGTGATCAAATTCGAAATCAACCCATGAACCACGATTAGGAATAATACGGGCGATATGATATGGAAGCCCTCTAAAATCTTTATTTTTCTTGCTTAGGGAAAACATAACTCCAGGTGAACGATGCATTTGGCTAACAACAACACGATCAACGCCATTAATAAGGAATGTCCCCTGGCTTCCGAGTTTAAAGCAAGCCTCATCGTCCTCATATAAATCAACCATAACTGGTAGGTCGCAGAAGAATATATCCTGTTCTTTTATATCACGAACAACTTTTTTGGAAGTTTCTGGATCGACGTCCCATGCAACCAATTGCATTTTAACTTTAAGTTGCAATGCATAGGTTTTGCCTCCGTAACGACATTCGTCGACGGTTGCCGGAACCTTGAAGGTAACGCGCGAATAACATTTTTTACACGTTGCATAGTTGGCCGCTTGCTTTTTGCAATGCGGGCATATACAACCATTGCGAAGTTGTCCGTGTCCAGATTTCTTACAAGAAGAACATGTCCATTTATATCTATTCTCAAGTCCCGTAACTAAACCACAAACACACGCCCAATCGCCCAACTCATAGCTAACATACTCGAGGGAAATCCGATCGTTGTGCTCAATAGGAAATGTATCACGCAAGACCTTTTCTAAGCCTATGTTTTTACGCTCAGAAGGCAAACAATCAAGTTGCACAAAATCATTGAAGGACTTTGACTGCACCTCGATAAGATTGGGAAGAGAAACAACCTCTTTTATCTTCCCGAACGTTTTTCTTAAAACACCTTTTCCTATTCCAAACCGCAACATCAATTGCTCCCAAACGTAAAACGCACCTACAGATACCGTAACCCTACACAACCAATGACGCAAACTCTGTATGTTGCAAAAACCCCATTACTCATTCATCCCAGCCGCTACGGCCACCCCAAAACCCAGTTAAAACAGAAAGGATCCGTTTTAAATATTGCTATTTAAAACGGTCCTTAAAAGCTACTGTCACGTAAGCAATGCTTAGGACAATTTAACTTTTGCGCCGGCTTCTTTCAAAGCCTGTTCCATTTTCTTTGCTTCTTCTTTTGGAGCAGCTTCTGAAACAACAAATGGTGTATTGTCCACAGCTTCTTTAGCTGCGCCCAATGACAATGTTGTTACAGATCTAAGCGCTTTAATAACGTTAATCTTGTTGCTACCAGCTTCTTCAAGAGTAACCTTGAATTCGCTTTTTTCTTCCGCAGGTGCAGCAGCAACGGCAGTGGCAGCAGGAGCAGCAGCCATAGGAGCAGCAGCTGAAACACCAAACTTTTCTTCTAGAGCCTTAACTAAATCTGCAAGCTCCATAACAGACATTTTACCTATTTCTTCAATGATATTCACTTTTGCTGACATGAAAAACTCCCTTAAAGGTTCTACAAAAATAATTCCAACAAATGGCTAGACTTTCAACAAATTAACAGATCCCCCTGTTATACCCTACTGTCGAGCTGTTTTCGCCTCTATCTCTTTAAGCACATAAAGCAATCGAACTGTGAGCAAGTTCAACAACCGCACAAAACTTGCAATTGGAGCTTGCACTGTTCCAACAACCTGCGCTAACAAAACATCTCGCGCTGGAAGCGATGCTAAATACGCAACTTCTTGCTGAGAAAGAACACGTGCTTCAAAAAAACCTGACAACAACTTTAGCGCCTCATTTTGCTCGGAAAAGGTCTTCAACTGTTTTGCAACTGAAGAAATATCACCCTTTGCAAAAACAAGCCCCACCTGATCTTTGAATTGTGCAGAAAAATTATCTACACCAACAATGTCATGTGTCGCTTTTTTCATCAATGTTGCTTTGGTTACTTTCAGCACACCATTGTTCTCGCGCAAAGCACGTCGCAACGACTGTAAATGGCTTACACTCATTCCCTGATAGTTAACAAGGAACGTCGCTTGGGTTTGTGAAAACAACTCCCTAACCTCAGCGACTGCAGCTTCCTTCTGATGACGATTCATCTCAAGCCCTTCTTTAAACCTTGTTACAATAACTCATCTGGATTGATTGACACACCAACCCCCATAGTCGATGAAACTGTTATTTTTCGTATAAACTTACCTTTTGACGAGGCTGGCTTGCTCACTTGAACAGACTTAACAAGCGCACAAAGGTTTTCAAACAGCTTCTCCGAACCAAATGAAACTTTTCCAAACGGAGCATGGACGATACCACCTTTATCATTTCTAAAGGAGACGCGTCCCTTTTTAAGATCAGAGACAATTCCCGCTATATCAAACGTCACTGTTCCAACTTTCTTGTTTGGCAAAAGCCCCCGTGGGCCCAGAAATTTTGCAACCTTACCAACAACGCCCATCAAATCTGGCGTTGCGACTGCAGCTTCAAAATCCATCCAACCACCTTCAATTTTGGTAATCAGATCATCCACGCCAATATAATCAGCGCCAGCTTTTTTCGCTGCTTCTTCATATTCGCCCTTGGCAAATACAACTACTCTTACCGTTTTTCCAAGACCATGCGGCAACAAGGTTGACCCTCTGACCGTCTGCTCACCTTTTGATGCGTCGATTCCCAACACTACGCTGACATCAACCGATTCATCAAACTTAACATGTGTATTCTTGACAACAAAGTCGAGGGCTTCTCGGGCCGTTTTGACAGAAACCTTGGACAGTTTCTCTCTCACTTCTGCATGTTTTTTGCCTGTATTACTCATTATCAATCCAATTCTAACGCCGTTTCAGCAAACCAAAAACCTATTCAACAACTGTAAGCCCCATGCTTCTCGCGCTTCCCGCAACGATTTTTTTCGCTGCTTCTATGTCGCAAGCATTCAAATCTGGCGCCTTGATCTTTGCGATCTCTTCGATGTCTTTCATCTTGATTCTACCAGCAACCTCTTTGCCCGGATTGCTTGCACCTTTTGTGATGTTAGCCCTTTTTCTCAAGAGTTCTGACACCGGAGCTGTTTTTGTAATGAAATCAAATGTTTTATCTGTATAAACCGTAATTACAACAGGAACCGTTTCACCCTTACGGCTCGCAGTCGCAGCATTGAACTTCTTGCAAAAATCCATGATGTTAACACCGTGTTGCCCTAGAGACGAACCAACAGGAGGCGCAGGGGTTGCGCTCCCCGCAGGTATCTGAAGCTTAAGATTAGCCTTAATATTCTTGGCCATTGATTCACCTTATTGTTTATTTTTTGACCTGATCAAACCCTAACTCGACAGGCGTTAACCTGCCAAAAATGCTTACCAAAACAGTAAGCCGCTCTCTTTCCTCCTCAACCTTATCGATGAGTCCCACAAAACCAGAGAATGGTCCATTTGCTATATGAATCTCATTGCCAATCGCAAAAGAAGCCTTCTCATCAGAAACAGCCAGCTTGCCAGCCATCTGCGAGAAAATGCGATCAACCTCTTTGTCTGATAATGGGGCGGGGCTTTCGCCACCTAAGAATCGAGTAACTCGTGGCGTGGTTGCAACGAGCCTGAATGTCTCGCCAACCATTTCCATCTGCACCAAAAGATAACCCGGAAAGATTTTTTCTTTTTTTGATTTATTTTCCGCAAAAAAACTGGAGACTTCGCCTGACGGAATAAGCACTTCGCCAACTAAATCAGCGAGCCCTTCTTCGACGACTCTTTTTTCGAGGTCGACTTTGACGATTTCTTCAAAGCCTGTGTACACTTGAACTACATACCATCGTTTCATCGCTTACCGCAAACTCCAGTTAACACTCTAAACTAATACTTAATCACCGTACCAATGATGTAACTAAAAAAAGCATCCATGGTCCCGAGCAAAATAGCAAAAACAGCAACAACAATACATACTATTGCCGTTGCCCCAACAAGCTCATCACGCATCGGCCACGTTACTTTTTTTAATTCTGCCTTAACCTCGTTGAAAAACGTCATCACCTTATTCATAGCAGCATCTCCACTCTACTCAATACCATAATAGTGGCAGGCCAGGAGGGACTCGAACCCCCAACACGCGGATTTGGAGTCCGCTGCTCTACCAATTAGAGCTACTGGCCTTAACATTACTTTGTTTCCTTATGAGTAGCGTGCTTGCGACACTTGCCACAGTACTTACTCAAAGAAAGCTTTCCAAACGCCCTCTTTTTCGAAACTCTTTTGCTATAATTTCTCAGTCCACAACCATCACATTCAAGGTGGACAATAACTCTATTCTTTGCCATATCCTAAACTTTCACCTGTTTAAAACTAGTGGAGCCCGCGACCGGGTTTGAACCGGTGACCTCTCCCTTACCAAGGAAGTGCTCTACCAACTGAGCTACGTGGGCAAATCAGCCATGAACGCCCGTTACACTAAAAACACCCCAAACCCGCTTCACCTGCTAAAATGGAGCTGGCAACTGGACTTGAACCAGCGACCTGCTGATTACAAATCAGCTGCTCTACCAACTGAGCTATGCCAGCATCAATTGCAGTTTCTGGAGCGGGAAACGGGTCTCGAACCCGCAACCTACAGCTTGGAAGGCTGTCGCTCTAGCCAATTGAGCTATTCCCGCAGACATATTTCAAAGCTATTTTCACGCTGTAACGCTAACCCCGACACACAAAACACCCTACCACTATACCTCAAGAACAGGATAAATCAATGTTCTTTTGGGCGGAAAAGTTAAGATACAAACGCCACCTTAAAACTGGTGGGGAGAACAGGATTCGAACCTGTGAAGGCATTGCCAACGGATTTACAGTCCGTCCCCTTTGACCGCTCGGGAATCTCCCCATCACTCAAAAGTATCTTACTTAGGGCGTATATAAAAATGTGTCTTGTCGTTATAAAACAACGTTCCTCTAATGATAGAGGCTTTAGCAAAGATTTCAACTATTTTTTTGAAAAAATACAATCTATTTTACCAGCGATCGCAACTAATTAATCGTTGAGATATATCCTCTAGATCGTATTTTAGGAAGAAACATACAACATCTTTATCAAATAACCCGTCACTCAAGAGCGGGGCAATAACTTCTGGCCACTCGATAAATGAGATCGTTTTTGATCGCGATAAATACTCGTCAAAGCCTGCATTAATAAATTGTTCAAGCGTGGTAATGCGATACAAATCAAAATGGTTAAAGCTCTGACCATCGGCATTTGTATAGGTATTAACATAGCCGAATGTAGGACTCGTCACCTGTTCTTGGACGCCAGATTGTTTTAAAATTTCTTTAATGATTGTTGTTTTGCCTATGCCCAATGGCCCATAGAAAGCGACTATCGAATACTGATTGAATAATGGAAGCATATCGCGCACAAGGCTTTCAATCTGATCGAGGGTAAATGTTCTTGTTTTCATAGCGCTCCTCCGTGTATACATGCCATCACAAAATATCTCTTTTACTCTACCAAAAAATTCTTGCGCGGGCTATCGTCACTGGCACAGCCAGGCAACGGTATGATTATGAATAATTGACAGGCCTGCCGCTTGATATTCAAGCATTTTTGTTGGACGAGAAACCCAGTTAATACAATCGTTATCGCGAAATAAAAAACCATAATCAGCTGCACACAGATATGTGAGAACCTGACAGGGATCAACGTTCAAAATTCTGTAGTGATGGGGCGAAAGCCCATAACTTTTAAGCTCTCGATCGAATTGATTTTGGTCAGGAGAAAGTATAAGTAAAAGAGCGTAAGCATCTTTGCTCGCGTGGTGGCAAAAATAATCTAGCGATTCTTTGACCCCTTGCCACGGTTTATATGATCCGCTGTAGCAATAAACGCGGGCATCCTCGGCAATCCCAAGTTTTCTACGTAGTTCACGCCGGAAGAGCGCACGAGTCGCAGGGATAATTGCACATGGAAGATCTACATACGCAATAACTATCGATTTCTCTTCTGCTTGATAACGATCTACCAAATAATCTTTAAGCGCAGGGCTAACAGCTTCAATTGTAATATCATAACCAATATTCTTACGCTGTTTGCCGTACACACAACGTTCAAGTTGTTCGAGTTCGTGATACACAAATTTTTTACGTATTCGTTGGCTCAACGATGTTTTACTTCGCATTGCATAACGATATTCTTCTGCGCAAAGCCCACGCGCCTGAATAATGCAACGAGTAGTTTTTAATCGCTTGCCTGCGATCAGGTCAAGTGCAATAGCTCCCGCAAGAGGCCCTCGTGCAAGAATGCAATCAGCGACAACTCCCTTTAAAACCTTTTTACACTGCCAGAAGGCATACACAAGACTTAGCCGTCCAAAGAAAAGCCATCGGTTTAAAATAATTACGCTCAGTCGATCATGCCAAACAAGATCTTGGCTATTGAACGCATTACGCTCAAACGAAATTAATGTTATTTTTAAACCTTTGTTTGCATCGAGTTCGGCAAGCAACGGCTGCAGCACCTGGCTTTTGAACACTGAGTTTTTAATACCATCATAAATAAGACATATCACATGAGTATCACGCAAAAATCTCATCAAACCCTCTCTCCACCAATTATTGCCTAAAAAATTGTTTTCTTTCCCCTCGCTTTTGTATACTACCACAACACTATCGGTCACCCGTTAAAAGAAGCTAGCTGGAAAAGGATGTCATGAAGTTTATAAAGCCGCTTGAAGAGGTAGGTTTAAAAGATATTAGCTTGGTTGGTGGGAAAAATGCATCGCTGGGAGAAATGATCCAAAACCTAGCCAGCAAAGGAATAACGGTTCCATCAGGCTTTACCATCACCGCCCAAGCATATACCCATCATCTTGAAAAAAATGAACTTACCGGCACATTAGAGACACTGCTCGCAAAAATAAATAAACAGCAGCTGAAAGAACTCGCGTCTATCGGACAAGAGATACGCAACTTAATTAGTTCAGCTCCACTTCCAGATGATATAGCGCAAGAGATTATTACCGCCTATCACACTATGGAACAACGCTATGGAACATTGTGTGACGTTGCCGTCAGGTCATCGGCAACGGCTGAAGATCTTCCCGAAGCTTCGTTCGCTGGCCAACAGGAAACATTTTTAAACATCTCAGGACACGAAGCGCTTGTGGGCGTATGCACCAAAGCATTTGCCTCGCTTTTCACCGATCGTGCAATCTCGTATCGCATTGACCACGGATTTGACCACATGAGTGTTGCCCTCTCCATTGGCGTACAAAAAATGATCCGCTCTGATCTGGCAAGCTCAGGCGTCATGTTCACACTCGATACCGAAAGCGGCTTTAAAGACGTTATTTTTATTACAAGTTCTTATGGTCTTGGAGAAAATATCGTTCAAGGAAGCGTCAACCCTGATGAATTTTATATCCATAAACCAACACTCAAGCAAGGGTTTAAACCCCTCTTGCGAAAACGGAGGGGCAGCAAACTCATTAAGCTGATCTATGACCAAGCGACATCAACAAAAAATGTGGCCGTTCCTGATACCGACCGAGTCCTCTTTTCGATTACCGACCAAGAAGCCCTTGAACTTGCTAGCCAAGCGCTGATTATCGAAGAATATTATTCGCAACGCCATGGTACCTGGTGCCCAATGGATATCGAGTGGGCAAAGGACGGCAAGGATGGAAAACTATACATTGTTCAAGCCCGACCAGAAACGGTCCATTCGCAAGCAAAGAACCAAACAATAATCGAAGAATATCTCATCGACAAAACTGCTGCAAAAAAAGACGCTATCATCGCAACAGGTAAAAGCGTTGGAAGAAAAATTGTCACCGGACAAACATGCGTTATCCAGTCGCCTAAAGAAATTGATCAGGTCCAAGAAGGAAGCATTCTTGTCACCGATATGACCGACCCAGACTGGGAACCCATCATGAAAAAAGCAGCCGGCATTGTCACCAACCGTGGCGGTAGAACCTGCCATGCTGCTATAATAAGCCGCGAACTTGGCATACCCGCCATCGTTGGCACCGGAAATGGTACCGATACCATCGCCCCTCAGCAATCGGTCACCCTTGATTGTAGCAGCGGGGAAGTCGGTGTCGTTTACCGCGGAGTACTTCCGTTCGAAGTAAAGCGGACTGAAGTAACAACGCTTCCCGCATCACCTGTCCCTCTTATGGTCAATATCGCTAATCCAGATGAAGCATTTACCATTGCGCAATTGCCAAGCGCCGGAGTTGGGCTTGCTCGCCTAGAATTTATTATTAATAATACCATTCAAGTCCATCCAATGGCCCTTATTCACCCAGACCAGGTAACCGATCCCGATGATATTAAACAGATTGAAAAACTCTGCCTTGGGTACACAGATAAGCTTCAGTTTTTTATCGACAAACTTGCCCAGGAAGCCGGTACCATTGCGGCAGCATTTTATCCAAAACCGGTTATCGTTCGCTTTTCAGATTTCAAAACTAATGAATACAGTGCCCTGCTTGGCGGAAAAAACTTTGAACCAACAGAAGAAAATCCTATGATCGGCTTTCGCGGAGCATCACGCTATTACAATGAACGGTACAAAGAAGCCTTCGCGCTTGAATGCAAAGCAATAAAAAAGATCCGTGATGATATGGGCCTGGTAAATCTAATCCCCATGGTCCCTTTTGTCAGAACGGTTAAAGAAGCAGAACTAGTAATCAAAGAAATGAATTTAAACGGGCTCGAGCGTGGCAAGAATAATCTATTGCTCTACATGATGTGTGAAATTCCATCAAACGTGTTACTCATCCAGCAGTTTGCTACACTTTTTGATGGATTTTCAATCGGCTCAAATGATCTTACCCAGATGACGCTTGGCATCGACCGCGATTCATCACTTATTGCTGATATCTTTGACGAACGAAACGAGGCGGTGCAAATCATGCTTTCGATGGCCATCAAGGGCGCTCGCAATCTCGATAAAAAAATCGGTATCTGCGGCCAGGCACCTTCTGACTACCCAGAGCTTGCGGCATCTTTGATTCAGCAGGGCATCTCTTCGTTATCGCTTAACCCAGACGTACTTTTAAAGACATTGATCATGCTTGGGAAGAAGTAACGCCCTATATATCCCAATTTTTTATGATGTCGGCAGCTGGATTAATAGAGCGCAGAAGACTTCCTCTCATGCGACCAGGGTAAGGATCGTTTAAATAGCAGCGATACGATACCGTGCCCTGCTGTATTTTACCCGTAGCCTGGTTCTTAACCCTCGTATCAATAGGCACTATGAAATATAATAAAATCTTTTGATATTTTGCTCTTGTCGTAGCATCAAGACGTGGATATGGCTTTTCTGAAAAGAAAAATTTAATGAGATCGCGGTCTTCAAAAAGTTGGACACTCATACTACCATTTTTTTGAATCCATGCAGGCGTTATCCCTAAAGCAGAAACAGGCTTTGAACCTGAAATCTGAGGCGGGTTTTGCCAACAATGGCTGTCATCAATCGGCCGGCCATTCGTTCCTACAGGGACAAGAAAATTTGACGTTTTGTTTTTGTTTTTTGCATTAATAAGGTCGTATAAATACTTGATCGTGTATGAACTTCCCGCAACCGGTGTATTTAGCTTCCCTTTAACAAGTAATGGAGGATCTGCTGACACAGCTGTACCTGTTGTCAACTGACGTTGCTGGGCTGCCCCTGCCGATAAAATATCCTCATCGACGGTCCCCATTGCCATGAGAACCAGGCAGAATACCTTTTTTGACACTCCCATTTCCCCCTCCTTCTCTAACCACCATGACCCTTTTCCCCTACTTTTAGCATAGAACTCGCACGCTCCAAAACGCAATTATTTTTTTATTACCCCGCTATAAAGAGGTTGAAAAGAGCACCCCCCCGTAGTAACATGATGAAAAATATAAGGGTTGTTATGTTTGTACCACAGTTACTTTCATTCTTTGCAGGTGTAATCACCGGAGTCGTTTTTGGCGCTACCGCCGGGCTAGGACATAACGGAAGTCTTGGATGGATCATTGGTGGCTTTATTGTCCGTTGGTGTATGCTTTTATTGCTATTGACGGTCCTGTATCGTACACTATCACTTGATTTAGTTATTGTTCTGGCGGGCTTCTTTTTAGCTTTATGGATAATGATATTTAAGCGGTTACGAGGTTTTTCATGAGTATAGAACTATTTCAATACAAAACGATCACACCCCTAGCTTCATTGGGATTGACCGGAAAATTTTGGAACGTACACATCGACACGCTCATTGCCACCTGGGTCGCCATGGTGATGCTCATCGGATTCATTGCCGTCGGCAGATTGTTTCTAAAAAAACGGCCTAAAGGCGTTGTCGCTTTTGGTTATCAAAAGATTGTCCTGGCGTTCATGGATTTTTACAAAGACACCTTTCACAATTTCAACTATAACTTTTTCTTATTTATTGTTTCGTTGTTTTTCTTCACCTTTTTTTGCTGTCTTGTGGGCATTTTGCCCTTCCTGCACGAAGAAGCAACGGGGGATCTCAACACAACCATCGCCATAAGTTTGACAAGTTTTCTCTATATCCAATATCAAAAAATTGCAGCTCATGGCATCGGCGGCTATCTTCATGAATTTATCGATCCAATCTTTGTACTTGCTCCCATCCACCTGGTCGGAGAGCTTTCAAAAATAGCCTCAATGGCATTTCGTCTTTTCGGCAATATTTTGGGCGGCAGTATTATTTTCAAACTTATCATGGAACTGGTTCATACCTACCAAGTTCCCTTCACCACATATTTACTCTGCGTTTTAGTAGGCACTGTATTATTTTCGTACACATCGTTCTATCAAAAAATTGGTTGGCTAAGAAACATTTCTAACGGACTAACACTTACCG
>JBAYHB010000013.1:0-14581 GCA_041666365.1 Candidatus Babeliales bacterium
AGCCGAGTTTTTCGTTCAGTTCGACGTGATTTTTGAATGGGAACGTAAAGGTTGGTTTTTCGCCGATGATGCTGACCGGCTTGTTCGCTTCTTTGCCGCCGACAGGAAGGTCGTCTTGCGGGATATTTGGGCATGAAAGCCAAAGTTCGTTAAATTCAGCCTCAACGGTTTCCAGCTGGGCTTCTTTTTCTTTAAGTGTTGTGCCCAGGGCTATCGATTTCTCGCGGATTTCAGGAGATGCTCCTTTGGCGCCCATGGAGGCAAGATTATTTTTTTCTTTGCGGAGTGCTTCAACTTCAGTTTTGATAGATCTGACGTCCTGATCAAGGGAGTGTAAACGATCAACCGGAAATGACGGTTCTTTTAATAAGATCAGGTGCTTAACAATCTCGGTCTCTTGGCGTAGACGATTCAAATCAATCATGTTCAGACTCCACATTTCAGGGCGTGTTAGTTACAATTCTGCCTACCATACTACACAAAAAAGAGCCGTAGGAAAAGACGTTTGCGTTGTTTTCTAGGTAGGGTATAATTTATCTCCTTTCTGAGATGTGGCTATTCTCTCAAATGTCATGGCATGGGACTGATTAATGAATATATGTACAAAGGTACTCGTTTTTATGGCGATGGTAGGAATTGGTTCCTCCTATGCGTCCAATGAATCGGATTTTTCGTTGTTAACATCGGGCACAAATGAGCCCCTCAAACTCTTTGCTAACAAGAAAGAATTTCAAGAGCGCTCTTATTCCTATGAAAATGCAAAAAAAGACACCCTCGCATTGAGAAAACACCTAGAAGGAACATCACACACGGTTACCCTTTCGTCAGGGCTTGCGCTTCCAGTGACCCACTTTGATCGGCACAGCAGGACGGTTGTTATTTTGGGCCAGGGATTTCTTGAAGGGAAGGAGCGATGGAATGCAGTTGTGCCTCTTCTGGCGGATTACGATGTTGTGGTCTTTGATTACCGTTGGCTCCAAGCAACCTCATGGTGGTATGTTGACCATCCTGGGAAAAGGTTTGTTCTTGATGAAAAAGAGGATGTTATCCGGGTTGTTAATTTTGTTAAAAAGCTAAAAACATATACGAAGGTTATAGGGCTGGCGGAGTGTTACAGTTGCTTTACCTTTGCCGCTGCCCAGGCCGACCAAGAAGTGAAGGGGAATCAGTTATTTGACCGACTCATTTTCGATTGTGCTTTTGTATCGTTGGACTGTGCCTGTAAGAATATGCTCAACAACCAGGGGGGCAATAATAAAAGAGAGCCGCGGTGGTTAAAGCTTTTCTTGCGGAATACGATTGTCCCATGGCCGATTGTACGGGCAATGCGCTTTGTTATTCCACGGATAGCATTGCAGGATCATATAAAAAATATTAAACAAGCTCCGATACTTTTTATTCATGGAAAAAATGATCAGCTGATCCCCTTTAAAAAACTAGTTAAAGAGTGTTGGTCAGTTACAAACACCAAAAAGTTTTTGTTTATAACTCCCTTTTGGCATGTGAGCAATTTTACTGATTGGGGTGTTTATAAGTGGGTGTGCGACGCCTTTATTCAACCCTCCAATGTTGACGATTTTATCAAGAATGTAAGTTTGGCTTAAATCATATCAACATATACAAATCGATTTTGTTGACTGCGTTAATCATTGAACCTTATACAAATATAGTACGAATATTCGGAACGGCTGTTTGATTTAGTCGTCCTCGCGAATGCGGGGACCCAGGCAAATAAGGCGTGGATTCCCGCGGAGGCGGGAATGACACATAAGGAGTTGTATGTTGAGGGATTTCTCAAAAGAGGCATTACATACTTTTGCCCATCTTATGCCAAAAGCAACGTTGCATGTTCATCTTGAAGGCTCTATCCTGCCAGCGACCATTATTAAACTTGCTCAAAAAAATAAAGTTTCCGTGCCATTTTCCAATGATGTTGAGTTTAGAAACTGTTTTCATAACGTATCGTTTGAAGGGTTCATTGCGCTCTATGAAAAAATTATCAAGTGTCTTAAAATGCCTGACGACTACGAGCTGGTTGCCTATGAGTTTGGTAAAAAATCTGCGCGCCAAAATATTTATTATTCAGAAGTGACGTTTTCAATAGCAACCAACAGTATTTTAACGGGCCTTGACTGGCGAACGATTTTATTAGCGTTAAACAAGGGAAGGGCGCGTGCCCAAAAGGAGTTTGGCATAACATGGTCCTGGATATTCGATTTAACGTTGGAACGTTGTTTTGAGCCAGAGACATTTGTAGCGATGCTCATTCAAGCTCGTTGCCAAGGACTTGGAGTTATTGCTATGGGGTTAAGTGATACCATTGTTACAGCAAAGTTTCCTGAATACCAGCCGATTTTGGACAAGGCCCTTGCCGCAGGTCTTCCTGTCATTCCCCACGCAGGAGAATTTGAGGGCGCTGACAATGTGCATAAGGCACTTGATGCCTGTAAGGCGGTTCGTATTGACCACGGCGTTCGTTGTATCGAAGACCCATCTCTCGTTCGTAAACTGGTACAAGAACGCATACCGCTTGATGTATGCATTACGAGTAATGTGCGGTTAGGTGTTTTTCCCAGTTATCAGCACCACCCGATTCGCACTCTGTGGGATGCTGGGGTTATTATAACGCTTGGTGCAGACGATCCATCGCTCTTTGGTACTGACCTTAATCAGGAGTACGACCACCTAATTGATGATTATCATTTTACTGCTGATGAACTTGAACGGGTGAGTCTGAATGGTGTAAAAGCAAGCTTGTTATCTCAAATCGAGAAAGAAGCTTTAATGAAGAAATTCACATCAAAGTTTGCCGAATTACGAGCAAAAATTTTGGAGTAAATTCTCTCTTCCCTCATACATCAAGCGCATCAAGATTTTTCCAGCTGAGCGCCGTGCCATGCAACCGTGACTGCGTCTCGTTTCCGCCATAAATGACATAGCCGTTTGCAGTTGTGCTTTCGCTGACCTCATACCACTTTTGTAACTCATTGAATATCTTTGGATAAGGGGTCATGCACGATTTGATCTCGATAGGAATGAGCTGGGATGCCTTTTCAATAATACAATCAATTTCTTGTCCATGATTATCACGCCAAAAAGAAATGGATGGGCGTCTGTTCTTATTGAAAAAGCGCTTATAAAGCTCGGCGATAATGAGACACTCAAACAAATTTCCCCTCATATAGTGCGTAAGTAATTGATCACTTGTTTCTATTTTTAAAAGCGAGCAGACCAGCCCTGTGTCATAGAAATAGAGTTTGGGAGCTTTTACGAGCCGGCGATTAAAATTTTTATGATGAGGCTGCAGCGTAAAAACAACATAACTTGCCTCTAGAAGTGAAAACCATTCTTTTGCCGTTCTGACATCGATCCCACAGTCTGATGCAAGTGATGCATAGTTGATGATTTGTCCGACGCGGCCTGCACATAGCTGTACAAAATATTTAAATTGTGTCAGATCTTTTACCTGGGTAATTTGGCGAACATCTCGTTCAAGATATGTTTCTATGTAGTCGCGATACCAGGTGGCTGGATTAACATTGTGGGCATAGATACGAGGATAAAGGCCCTTGAAGAGTATACCTTCAGTAGTTTCAGGAAGAAGCATTTCGGCTTTAAGCTCAGCAATAGAAAGTGGTAAAAGAGTTAACAGTGCAATTCTGCCAGCCAGGGTTTGTGTTATTTCTTGATTCACTAGAAAATTTTGTGATCCGGTTAAGATAAAATATCCAGGGCGTTCTGCCTGGTCAACGAGTGTCTGGATATACGATAAGATCGCCGGAGCATTTTGGAATTCATCCAAAATAACACCGTTAGTATTACCGTTACATATATCATGAAGAAACTTTCGCGGATCTTCAATCGCGCGCTGCCGTGTATCTAGATCTTCCAGCGAAATGTATGTGTGTTTATGAAAGGTTGCTTTTGCAAGCGTAGTTTTGCCTGATTGTCGTGGGCCTAAAATGGCGACAACTGGTAATTGTAACGATGCTTCTAGTAGCTCATGTTTCAATAATCGTGGAATCATGGCAACGGCTCCTTCTCTCATTAAGGTTGACATCTGTACAAAACATACAGTCGACTGTATGTTTTGTACAGATGTGGTCATAATTGATTGAAAAATGGCGTTTTTTGCTTCGATTGGGGAATTTCAAATTAGGGGTACAAATTTCCAGGGGCCTTAAGTATCTGTTCTTGATATTTGTAAGATAGCTTCAGAACCTATCTTTTATTTCAGCGTTTGCCGAGCTACGAAAGAAAATCATTGTTTAACGTGTTATCACGCTCATTTGGATATATTTTTTGAATGATGATCTCAATGTCGCTGCGTAGGTATACACTAGCACGTTGACTATCGCGATGCTGGACTGCTTCTAGAAAACAAGTACGCCTTAACTCGTCTCTTATCAAGTCTTCGCCAGCAACATCAAGTGCTTTAAAAGGGAGAAGTTGAGACATTATCTTTTGAAGGCGAAGAAACATTGCTTCACTGATAAAGCAATGTTTAGTAAGAAAGTTGATGCAGGTCACGACGGTATTGGCTAAATTGTTAAAATAATTAATAGGCTGTTGCCCTGGAATATCTTGGTTGATGATTGATTGTACAGCATCACCGACCATAGTTCTCATTTGGGAGAGTGTTTCCGTCAGATCAACGGGTTGATCTTTTTGTGGCGTCAAAAGATCAATGAAATTTAGTGACTCTTGTATAAACACAATTGCCATGTTTACTGTTGGAATTATAGAGAAGCAAATTGGACAATCATTCTGGAATTGGATGTGCCCTGCTTGGTTTAGGCAGTCAGTATGAAATTTGTGTGAGCAACCTGAGTAGATAGTCTTTTTATCATCTAACGGATCGTTGCAGAGCGCGCAGCTATCAGGAGTACAGGTGCCCGAGATTGACGTTGTTGGGACACATTGCTCATTAGGCCCTTTCTGCTCATCATTCCCCTGATTCATCATTGATAAAACAGCGTTTGAAGAAATAAGCGATAGCGCCACTAAAAAAATATATTTTTTCACGAGTTAATCCTTATGAATAGAGTGAATTTATACAACAATCGAGTTTGTAGTATACGCAAGAAAATGTTTCTGAGAAGGTGAAAAAGAGCTGGATGAAATATCTCATCCAACTCTTTAGGTATCTATTCTAATTCGGAGTCTTCCTGAACTTATCTCAGGATCAGAGCGACAGCCTAAAAATTCCTATTTAACCACCTCTTTCTTTGCCACAAACGTAGCGCTTGCTCGGCAGAGTGGACACTGTTGTTTGTAGGCAAGGCTTGTATGAATACAGTCGTCATGGAACAGGTGGCCGCAGCCAAGGTAGCCGATGGATTGTCCTTGTTTATAGCCGTCCTGACAGATAGCGCATTGCTCGCTACGCAAAGTAATTTTATCAATAACCGGCTTGAGTTCTTCTTGTACGATAGTTTCGATTTGACACTTGGCTATCTTTTTATCCCATGTTGCAGCAGCAAATTTTTGAGCACGTTTGATTGACTTTTGTATGTGCTCACTATAGTCGCTCACAGCGCGTGCTGGGACATTGTTAGGATCAATGCCTTGGGCTCTTAAGGTTTGGCAAGCGTTTGTCATAACAGCAGATTCTATTTGTGATGCGGTAAAATAGGTAGCGCCAACTGTAGGTGGTGTTTGTGGCGCGCTTGGCTTGTTCCAGTTGGTTGCAACGTCGCAAAGCCAGTCGACGATAGGAGATGGGGAGTTGAGGCTAGCGATAAATTCTGCGTAAGCAGTTGTGACGAGTTGATCTACTTCCGATGAGCGTACGTAGCAACGGTTATCCCGCGTCATGCGTTCGTGTAGTTGCTGGATAATAGAATATTTTTTCGCATAAAATATTTGCAGGCTATCTTTGGGAACAGAACTTTGCGTGTATCCATGCGTACTTAGAAAGTTATTAATTTTTTGTGTTACTTTGTCATCGATTTCATGAACAAAAACTAACGTATTAAGTGTTGCAATGAATGTTGTCAGTTTTGTTTCGACAACTCTTTTTATTTCATCTTCATCAGTAAATATGCGCCAGCTTTGTGAGAGCATTGTGTCAAGCTCTTTGCGTGCCTGTTGTTTGCAGCCATCATACTCAGCTTGAAACTGTGTTGGGATTCCACCTGCACTGTACCCGTGAGATCGAAGAATCATATTAGCTTGTTCATCAACATTGAAAGCGATTCTATCGCGTGAAATATAATTCGCGTGAGCAGTCGTGGCAATGAGGGAACAACATACAATTGCTATTTTCGATATGTTGTTATGAGGGTGTCGTGAGATCATAAAGGCCTTTCAGTAACTATAAACTATTTACGTTAACAACGAGATTAAAACAAACGTCAGTATACAGAGAGAGCTGATTGTTATGCTACAAAAATTAATGTCTTTCTATGCAATTTGTTTTATCAAAAGCGTTGCACTTGTTACTAATGACGACACAGGTGTTAATTGTGCGTTATTCGCTTTGGGATTACGTACACTTATGATTGAGTTGGGCTTTGTGGTTTTGACGAACACATGTCCGACTATTTGAGATCCCTTTGCTAAACTACCAACGATGGTTGCTGGTAGCTCAACAGGTCCCTGACCACTGTCGAGTGCAAGTATGAGCTGGCCAGCCTGTGTAAAAACTCCCTGCCAATTTATTTCATACACTCCAACTTGAGGTAAGACAAAACTTGTCTTATTCGTTGCTCCCTTTGATCGATTAATTCCATTTACTGGCCCAGCAAGTGGGAATGATAGTGGTGTGCCAGTTTTAATTGGGCGCTGTGGTGAAAGTGCATAGAAGAAACCGTAGGTTGTAGGTCTTGTAGCGTTTGCAACTCCAGTAGGTCCAGTAGGTCCGGTCAAGCCTGTTGGCCCTGTAGCGCCGGTAGAACCAGTAGGGCCTGTTATGCCAATCATACCTGATGGACCTGTCGGTCCAGTATCGCCCTTAGGACCAGTCGGTCCGGTAGCGCCGGTGATTCCAATACCTGTTGCGCCGGTTGCTCCGGTAGAACCTGTGATGCCTGTTGCGCCGGTTGGACCAGTAGGTCCAACTAAACCAAGAGGACCAGTCGGTCCAGTATCACCCTTAGGACCAGCTGAACCTGCGGCTCCTGTTGCACCAGTAGGGCCAGTAGGACCAATTAACCCAAGAGGGCCTGTCGATCCTGTATCACCCTTAGGACCAGTTGAACCTGTGACTCCTGTTGCACCAGTCGGTCCGGTAGCGCCTGTGATGCCTGTTGCGCCGGTTGGGCCTGTGGGACCAACTAAACCAAGTGGCCCGGTGGGTCCGGTATCGCCCTTAGAACCAGTAGCGCCTATGGAGCCTGTAATTCCTGTTGCACCAGTGGGACCAGTAGGTCCAGTAATTCCAATTCCAGTAGCGCCAGTTGCTCCGGAGGGGCCAGTAGGTCCAGTAGATCCAACTAAACCAAGAGGACCAGTTGATCCTGTGGGTCCGGTATCGCCCTTAGGACCAGTAGCGCCTATGGAGCCAGTTATTCCTGTTGCACCAGTAGGTCCAGTAGCTCCAACTAAACCAAGAGGACCAGTCGGTCCAGTATCACCCTTAGGACCAGTTGAACCTGTGACTCCTATTGCACCAGTAGATCCGGTGGGTCCGGTATCGCCCTTAGAACCAGCATCGCCTTTAGTTCCGGTTGATCCTGTTATTCCCGCAGGTCCAGTAGGACCCGTTATGCCTGATGGTCCAGTTTGCCCAGTCGGTCCGGTATCACCCTTAGGTCCAGTAGGTCCAGTTGGACCGGTAGATCCAGTTGAGCCTGTAATTCCAATGCCTGTAGCGCCGGTTGCTCCAGTAGGTCCCTTAGGACCTGTAATGCCAGATGGTCCGGTATCGCCTTTAGGACCGGTATCACCTTTAGTTCCAGTTGAACCAGGATCTCTAAAACCTATACTGTCGATAGCGCTCGCAGGGCCAGTGAAGCTAGCAATCTCATTTTTAAAGGCATCATCGTAGAGGGCAAGTGCGATCCGTGCTTTGTAGATATCAGGAACATTGGCAAACAGTGCGACAGCACCATTAATAAATGCATCGTCAAATATCTCGATAGGAGTGTCTGCTTGTATTCTACAAAAAAAGTTCAATAAGAGTGTGGCGGCAAAGCTCTTGATTGTTCTTGGCTTGAAAAAAGGCTGCATTACTAAAACTCCTTTAAACATTGTCTTCGAGATAAAAATATAAATTTTTGTACAGATGCATGTCGTTGGGATGCGTCTTAAGCGCTTTCAGTAGTGCTGCTTTTCCAACTGCAAACTGGTTAACGTACCATGCAGACATCCCCAATAAATCGTATCGAGTGTAGTCATACAACTCCTTTTCAATAAATAAAACATCTGAATCAGGATAGGGCAAATCTACGGCATATTTTGCTAATAAAAAGCATAATGCTTTGTTATCGACATTCCAGTAGTGTTGCGCTAAGCGCAGCAATGGTTCTGCTCTATGTGGCCTTAATTCAAAAGCTTTGGAATACATTGTTATTGCTCGATCTGCATCCTTAAAATGTTCATATACCTGGGCAAGCCTGTAGTGAGCAATAAAATTTTCTTCGTCCCAGCCTGGCATAGTGATGCGCTTTTCATACCATGTACGCGCATTTTCCCAATCTTGTAAGCAGGCGTATGTTTGGGCCAAATAAAAAACAGTTCGTGGATTGTCAGGATTAAGTTGATAATCTTTTAAAAGTAATTGGGCGTCTCGGTTCCATCTGCAGCGTGATTTTTCTTGTCCAGGGGGTGATGGTCTCCATTCAAAAAAACAGTTAGGTGGAACTTTTTCTGTTGAGACGGTAGAAAGTACTTCATGAACAGCGCCAACAAAGTAGGTATTGGTACGACATCGAATGAGGCGTGGGGTATAAAAATCAATCTGATCATTCATGATGCGCACAAGATATGAGGCTTGGCTATCTGTTGTGTGAGCATTACAAAATTCTATGAGAGCCTTAACGTTATGCATGTACCATTCGGCATCAAGCATCAACATGAAACAGGCATGGGGGAAAGCTTCTTGTGCCAGCTGCAAGGCTCTATTGCGGGAGGTAGAAAAATCGATAAAAGGTTCTTGTTGTATCATGGCTGGTATGTTATGAGCATCAAAAAACTTTTTTGTTATTGCTACAGTGTCGTCTGTTGATCCTGTATCAAATATAAAAAAAGCATCAATGCCTGCATCAACGAAAGGTTGTAGTGTTTGTCGAATGACAGATGCTTCATTCTTAACCATGAGAACAATGACTAATAGTTTAGATTCGACGAAAGAATTTGTGTACCCATGGCTTTGTCCACCAGCACAACCATAGATAATGAGCAACCAACCAATAATTTTCACCAAATAATTTGATGGCCACATAGAAGTACCTTTTTATATAAAGAAGCTGATTTTGATAATTCATATGTTTATCTCAAGCTGGCAAAAAACTATTTTTTGTCAAAAAGAAAAATGAACGGTTATGAAGATGCGTAAACATTAACTCGAAAGAACCTAGGTTGTTGGTTTATCCGGTTGTATTGTTGGTGTTGATTGTTGTTTTATGTAACCGTCTTCAATTTCAAGAATAGTATCGGCGAATGGCAATATTCGTGGATCATGTGTAACAACGATGAGCGTGCAATTAGTTTCTTTTTTGATGGAACGTAACAATTCCATAACTTGTTTGCCGCGTTCGTGGTCAAGAAAACTCGTTGGTTCATCACATAAAATAATACGGGGACGATGGATAAATGCGCGCGCCGCCGCTACGCGTTGCTGTTCTCCACCAGAGAGCGTATCTATTTTATTGTAGAGGCGAGCGCCAAGATCCATGCTTTGTAGAATTTTTCGTGCTTCCTCGAATGCTTGGTCGCGGTTAACGCCATTAAGAATCAGCGGGATGGCAACATTTTCGAGCGGATTGAGTGTTGGGACTAACGTGAAATATTGAAAGAGAAAACCTATATTCTTTCCGCGGAATATTGTTTTTTCTTTATCAGGAAGCGTATTAAGAGGGGTGTTAAGAATTAAACATTCGCCGGATGTTTGTTGTAAGAGTCCGCCGATGATTGATATAAGGGTTGTTTTTCCTGAGCCAGAGGGGCCCATAAGTAAAATTAATTCACCTTCATGCGCAACAAGGTTAACTCCACGGAGCGCGCTCGTTTCGTTTGTTTGAGTTCCAAAGCGCATTGTAATATTTTTACATTCAATTGTAGGTGTATTCATTATTTAAACATCGTCCATAATTGGATTTTAAAAATTTGTCCTATGCTGATTAATAGAGCAATCGTGCAGATAACAAAAATGGCAATTCCGGTTCCAAGGAAAAGTTCCCACGTCAGTAGATAAGAAATCTCAGTTTTTCTGGCCAAGAAACCAAGAACGGCCGAACTTCCACTTCCCAGTCCCCATCCAATAAAAGCGACCCATAGTGCTTGGAGTATGGCCATTTTAGCCAAGAGCCAGCGTGAAGCTCCCATTGCGGCAAAAAGAGCTAAATATTTTAAATTATCGGTGATAAAACTATAGAAAATTTGGCCCGCAATTGCTGCTCCAACTAGGAGACCCAAAAGCATTGCAATGCCAAAGTTGATGGGCATGCCTGTGTTGCGCATGTAATAATTTTTTGTCATAGCCTTAAAATCATCTTTTGTATGAGCAGCAAATGGAGTAATGCGTTGTATTCTTTCACAAAGCGCTTTTGGTGAGAGTGTGTCATCTGACTTAACTAAAATATAAGAAAGTTGCTTGCGTTCTGAAGGTACGTATCTAAGCGCCCTGTTGTATGTTGTATAAATGATTGGTTGTGAATGGAAGGGGCGTGTTGCATCACAAATGCCAACAACGGTTGCTTGCCGATCATTCAGCTCAAGACTATCTCCAACGCGGAGAGGAATTGGGGGTTGATTTGGTTTTTTAATGACCAATTTTTCCTTAGCACCGGCCCGGTTAATGATGACGGCATCTGGGTAGCGTAACGCTGAAAGCGAGCCCTCAACGAGCGTGTGTGGGCCGCCAATCAGGGTTGCATCGTCGATACCGATAAGAACGCATGTTTCAAAATGACCATTTGGGAGTCGAGCTCGGATGGTTCCTTTAAAAAAGGGAACGGCCCATTTAACACCTTCTATTGAACGAATACGCGAAAGATCTGTATCGCGCAGAGGTGTTATATCATCAACATATTTTGTGTTGGCATCCATGACCCAAATATCAGGTTGTGGAGTATCGGTTACCATGCTGTAGGTACGTTTCATGATGCCATTAAAGATAGCGTCTTGTTGAATAATAATAATCGATGAGAGCGAGAGACTTAAAATCATACCGACAAATTTTGTTCGATCTTCAATGAGCATTTTTAGTGCGATTTTGTACATGTTACCATCCTCCACCAAGAGCCTTGTAAGCGGTGATAAGAGCCAGACTTTCTTCTTGCTGAGCATCAGTTACGTCTAAAGCAATAGTCAGATAATTTTTATGCGCGAGCAGGACTTCAGTTTTATTTGTGAGCCCACTTTCAAGCAGGGCCTTTGTTAACGCGTGTTCTTTGTCGGCTGCTGAAAGTTTTTCCTCTAATTCTTGTACTCGGTCTTTGCCTTTAAAGTAGGCAACCATCGCGTTTTCTACATCACCCAAGGCATTAATAACACTTTGCCCATAACTCAACAGCGCTTGTCGCTCGACCGATTTTGTTTCATCAATTTTAAATTTGATCCGTCCAAAGGTGATGATTGGCCAGCGAACTGAGGGGCCGATTGACCAGCTAAAACTTCCCGATGAAAGCCACTTTGAGATTTTATTGGATTCAAGGCCACTATCACCAAGCAACGAAAAACTTGGAAAATACTGAGCAACAGCAGCGCCAACACTTTCGGTTGCAGCTTTTAGGAGCATTTCTGCTCGTCTGATATCTGGCCGTCTTTGCAGAAGCTGTGAAGGAAGGCCGGGATTGAGCGTTTTTGTAGATTGAGGAACATGGTGCTTACCTTCATCGAGCGAGAACTCTTCAGGATTTTGTCCAAGTAACAGTGCCAAGCGATTGACCGCTTGTTTAAAATGTATTTCCAATATAATTCGTTGGTTCTTTGACTCGTGTAACGTTGCCAACGCATTGAGATCAGGAGGCTTACTCGCAATCCCGGCGTCAAATCGGTCACCTGTTAATTTAAGAAGTTGTGTGTCGATCTCAATTTGTTGATCGATAAGGGCGATTTTTTTTTGAAAAGTCCTGCAGTCAATGTAGGTTCGTGCGACATCGCTTAGCAAGATAACATACACATCGCGCATTGTTTCTATCTGTGCTTGATAGATGTTGAATGCTGCATTTTTTTCACGAGTAAGTTTGCCCCAGAAATCAATTTCCCACGAAGTATCCAGCCCTGTTTGAATGTATGTTTGATTATATGATGGTGACGATGTTGATTCGTTTAGATTTTTACTTAACCTTGATCGTGAAAGGGTCCCAGTTGCATCAATTTCAGGATAGAGCTTGGCATTTTGGAGAAGAAAAGCTGCACGCGTTTCTTCTATCTTTTCAATTGCTAATCGTAGATCGTAATTGTTCTCAACAGCTTTTTTTATAAGGCTATCAAGATATGGATCTTGAAAAAAGGTCCACCAGTCAGCAAGGTTAGCGGTAGCAATTTTTTGTTGCTGACTAAATTTTTCAGGCAGATTAACGGATGGAATGTGATAACGCGGGCCAACCATGCAGCCGGCAAAAATAATGAGAGGGGCGCAAAGAAGGTGCTTGCAGAAGCTCATCGTCCTTCCTCGCTTGGTCTAGCTTCGATATAGACGTCGAGCAGTTGTCCTGCATAAACAGGATATTCTTTTCTAGGGAATTGATAGACAACTTGTAGGACGCGCGTGTCAACACGTTCGATATTTGAGCCGCTGAGAGAAGTCTTAGGGATGATATATGGTTCAAGATACACGAAGGTAAGCGGGATAAATATGTTAGCGTTACCGCGTACGAATGCCGTTGCTGGAGTGCCTTTAATGAAGCGCCATGCATCTTCTTCATCAATATCAATGCGTAGATTATACGTCTTTGTATCACCGAATAAGAGGAGTGGTGTTTGATTAATTGGATTGGAGTTTGCAAACTGGCCAACCTTAATATTTACCTGTAATACTTCACCATCGATAGGGGCTCGGGTTGTTGAGCGTTCAATGTCGGTCTTAGTAATATTTATATTTGAGGCACTCGATGCAACACGCTCGCGTGCAAGTTCCATAGCATAAAAGGCTGCCTTGTATGCTTGCTCGCTGACTGCTGTTTTGTTTTTCAAGCGCTTATAAAATGAATACTGATTTTTTTGATGTTCATAATCGGTCAAAGCTATTTTTTGCTCCTGGATTGCATGTTTAAGTTGAGCTTCAAGGTGGCGTGTGTCCTGTTTAAAGAGAGGAGCATCTTTTTTTACCAGCGATCCAACGGTGACATACACATCGCTTATTAGTTCGCTAAGCGCCGGAGCAATTATAATATTTTTATCTGCTGCTTCAATTATACCTTCTCCTGCAATGTAGTGTTTATAGGGTGATGTTGGGGGTGAGAAAACAATTGGTGGAATTGGGGGCTTTTTATTGCTGAAATGGATCATAAAAATACAGACTCCAACGCCCATGATTGCAAAAAATGGAAGAAAGATTCGTCTCAACATACCGGCCTCTCAATCTATCATGCTCCTTCAAAACAAAAACACTATAACAAGCAGCGTCTGTCCGGAACAATGATTTTGTGGAATCGGCTTATTTAGGCCTTTAGAGTAGGACTATTTTTTAAGGTGTGATGAGTCGAGTTGAATATACTTGCCAAGCATGGTATCCCACGAAATAACAATAGTCTTCTTGTCGATCCATACAGGATCAATGATAAAAGATATATCGGTAATATATTTGTCATTCAATCGTTCGTGAATCTTAAATTTTCCGATAGAGCAGGAGTACCATCTGTTCAGATCATAGAGTTTATCGCGCCATTCATATGCTTTATCTTTTTCTACCCACCACATTGGAAAGCTTGAAAAGTGCATCCAGCAAGCAGTGTGCTGTTTATCTAAAGATACAATGCGGTAGCCGTGGGGGATTGGACGTATTTCTCTTTGGACTCCTTTAATTCTATAATCGCCCTGACATCCAAAAACACTTTGCTGAGCTACGGTTGAAAAAAGCTCGTAAGCAACTTTGATAGAAAGATCGTGTAAAAAATATTGAAAAATATTTTGAATATCGGAACTAAATGGCGCACTAAAGACGAGGAAATTTGCATCGGCAGGAAACGAGTTTTCATTGAAGAATTGTTCAAACGTTCGTTTGCTTGCCATGGTTGATGCGCCGGCAACGTTCAGCGCTTTCATATTTACATACGCATTGTTTACCGTTGCGACACCTAAAAAACAAATAAAAAAATAAACGAAAGAACTTTTTATGTGTTGGTGGCCTTTTTCTTGCAGCAGGTTGTACATGCCGAACATAAAAAGCGCGATAATGAGTGGATAGATGCAGTTAACATAACGAGCTGAAGGGTAAACAAGCAGGGCAGGCCAGATAAAACAGGTAATCCCT
>JBAYHB010000014.1:0-14547 GCA_041666365.1 Candidatus Babeliales bacterium
ATTCCAAACGATGTTGTCTCTTTTAAGGATAACGTAACAAGAGCATCAGCCTCCAATAGGGAAAATGTTAGCGTAAAAAATTTAACTCTTAAGGATCAATCCACTCCTCTAAATGCCGGTGATATTTTTGCTGTAACTTGCGATGTAGATGAACAGTACTTTTATATTAAGGACACCTCTAACCAATGCTTTTTTCTTGGCTTGAGTTGCCATCATCGTGAACTGAAGCCCAACTGGAAAGAAATAGTTGAAGGAGTAAACCAACGCATTGCGCAACAAAACATCAACTAGTTCCTCACGCTATTTTAAGAAATATCAGGCCTCGAATGATCGAGGCCTTTTTTCGTACCTGCGTCTAGAGCAGCGCCTTGAGTGCCATCTGTTTATTATGAAGGGCAACCTGAGCAACCGCATAGAGGGGGTATGAGTGGACACGATCATGTACTGAGACATTTTGTACAGAAAATCGCACGCCATACTTCGCCCGGGCATGCATTTCTAAAAACATGTGTAAACTTTTCAAGGTTGAGCCATAGCCACTTTTTACTTCAATCGGAACGATTGCCTCTTGATCTTGCAACAAATAATCGACTTCAGCCGCGCTATTTTTTGCCATGCGCTGCCAATAATACAGTTGGGCTCGTTGTTGCGGATCTGCGTAGGCTAACATTTCTTGTCCCACAAAAACCTCGACAATGGCTCCTTTGTTGGTGAATGCTTGCAGTGGCTCTATAATCCACGATCCAGTTTCCAGTCCTAAAATTTTTTGGCTGATGGCAACATCCATCAAAAGCGCTTTATAAAAACTTGTGTCAGCCTCGGCGCCCAGAGGAATCCCCTGTGCCGCTGTATGAAAAACTTGATGAACAATGCCAGCGGTTTTGAGCAGATCCATTGCAGGAGCCAACTCTCTTTTTCGATAATCACCATCAATAGCCGTATACTTAAATTTGCCTCCCAGTTGGAACGGAATACTGGCAAAGACGCTGGCTACATGATCGATTTGAGATACTCTGGCGTACTTGCCAAAGTCTTGCTGATAGGTATCAATGATATCTTGGTGCACTATGAGGCATTCATTGATATTGCCTGTTTTAACCCATTGATTGACTGCTTCAGGCATACCGCCAACGGCCAGATATTTGCCAACCATATCCAATAAATCTGCATGAACTCCAGAGCTATACTCATTACCGGATAACTCCAATAATTGTTCAACGCTCCCCTTCTTTCCAAGCGCACCCAAAAACTCGATAAATGAGAGCGGGTACATGTAGAGCGAACGAACCCTGCCAACGGGGATGCCAATTTTTTCGATGGCAAAATCTAACAACGATCCAGCCGCTATCACATGAAGCTCAGGCATTTCTTCATAAAAATAACGCAGCGCTGTGATCGCCCTAGGAGCAATTTGAATTTCATCGAAAAAGAGCAACGTTGATCCTGGAATAATTTTTTCATCATGGAGGGCAAAAATATCTTGTAGAATCCGTTTCGGATCCAAACTTTTTTCGTTATCAAAGATGGCGAGCGCACGAGGGCTTCGCTCGAAGTTAATCTCTACAAAATGATCAAATGTTTTGCCAAGCTCGCGCACGGCATGGGTTTTCCCAACCTGACGAGCACCCCTGAGCAAGAGTGGCTTACGACTGGAATCATTTTTCCACTGGGTAAGATAGGCATCAACAATTCTTTTCATGGTCAAAATCCAAGGTAAAATTGTTATAAAATTGGTCAAAATACAACCATAAAATACCACATCCTTGGTCGCTTTCCAAGGCTAAAGAAGAATTGCTCTTTCTTATTTTCATTTTTGGCTTAATTTGAAAATAACGCACTTTCTTATTTTCATCCGTGAACATAACGAGTTACTCAATACTATCGGAGCCTTTTTTCATGCCTGCGCTTTTGGCAAAAACCGTGGTAGAATAAACATCGTAAGTGGTGTATGTCTTGTCCCATAAAGGAACCGTTATGCAAGGAAATAATCAACAATGTTTTGACGAATGCACGTTTGTGATCATGGGTGCAACCGGCGATCTGGCCAAGCGCAAACTGATCCCGGCGATCTGCAAACTTATGACCGACAACAAGCTCTGTAAATTCGCTCTGGTCGGCGTATCGTTTGATACAACTAACGTCCAAGCGATGCTGGCGCAAGCGCGGCCATTCATACCAGAGTGCAACCAGGACGCATGGAACAAACTTGCGGCATCTTCCTACTATCTGGCAATGGATTTTAATGACGCCGCCTCGTATCAAAAACTTAACGCGCTCCTGCTTGATATCGAATCGGCCCGTGGCCTTTTTGGCAACCGCCTCTTTTATCTAGCTACCATGCCTACCCACTTTGCAACCATCACCAAACATTTAGCGCAAGAGGGCATCGTCGAAAATAAAACAAAAAACCATCTTCACAAAGGCTGGTCAAAAGTTGTCTATGAAAAACCATTCGGCCACAACCTTACATCGGCAAAACAGATCAACGCCTGTATAAAAAAAGTATTCAATGATAATCAGGTCTTTCGCATCGACCATTATCTTGGCAAGGAGCTGATCGGCAACATCGCAACCATGCGGTTTACCAATCGCATTTTCGAACCTTTGTGGAATAACAAACACATTGATTCGGTACAAATTATTATTAACGAAACAATCGGCATTGAGGGACGAGGAGCGTTTTATGACACCTGCGGAGCGCTCAAAGATGTCGTCCAAAATCACATGCTTCAAATCATTGCCTTGGTTGCCATGGAAGCGCCAGAACAACTTACCGCCCAGGCTATCCGCCAAGCAAAAGAAAATGTCCTGAAAAAAGTAAAAGTTGCTTCAGCAGTTCTCGGCCAGTACAAAGGGTACCGAGAAGAACCGAACGTTAAAGAAGATTCAACAACAGAAACCTTTGCGGCTGTCAAACTTGCGATCAATAACCGTCGCTGGAAAGGCGTTCCATTTTATCTAAAAACCGGTAAAAAATTGGCGTCCAGCAATGTCAGTATCCACATACAATTTAAAAAAGTCCGCTGCCTTCTGGAAGCATGTCCATCAAGTCCTAACCACCTGGTTATCAGCCTTGCGCCACGTCCTGGGTTCTTCTTAGAATTTAATATGAAAGAATACGGCACAACAAACACCGTCAAACAGGTCAAAATGGAACTTGGACATAGCGCGCTAACCGGGCCGAATACCCCTGAAGCATATGAAATCCTTCTGGCAGACGTGATCAATAATGATCAGGTAACCTTCGTTGGATTTAATGAGATAGCGTTATCATGGAAAATTATTAGAGAAATTACTAAACTTAAACCCGCCCTTTACACCTACCAGCAGGGAACAGAAGGGCCTGAAGAACTTTCTACTCTTGAAGGAAACAAGGAGATTGAATGGCGCGCATGACAATTGGACTTATCGGTTTGGGACGCATGGGACTTGGCATAGGTTCACGCCTGGTCAACGACAACCACACGGTCTATGGTTTTGATTATTCACCCCAGGCAAACAATGCCGCTTCAACGGTTGGCATCATCCCCTGCGCGAACATGGCAGACCTGGCAACTAAAACATCTCTCTTTTGGATCATGGTCCCGGCAGGCGAAGCGGTCGATCAGACCATCGCAGCACTGATCCCTTCACTTACCACAGGCGCAACAATTATAGACGGTGGCAACAGCCACTTTGGCGACGCGATCAGGCGCCATGCATTTCTGAAAGAACAAGGCGTTTCGTATATCGACTGCGGAACATCGGGCGGGCTGCATGGCAAAGATAACGGGTACTGCCTCATGGTTGGTGGCGATAAAAAAACATTCGATCACATTGAGCCTTTGCTAAAAAGCATCGCAACCCCAGGCGGCTATGCCTACATGGGGCCGGCGGGCGCTGGCCATTACGTTAAAATGGTCCACAACGGTGTCGAATATGCACTTTTGCAATCATACGCCGAAGGGTTCCATCTGCTCAAAGAAGGTCTCTACAAAGACCTTGATCTTGCTGCGATCAGTAACGTGTGGCAACATGGCTCAATTATCCGTTCATGGATTTTAGAACTTGCAAAAAATGTTCTTCAAAACGATCAAGAATTTGCGAGCGTATCGGGACGCATTGGCGAAAATAAAACCGGTCAATGGACACTTGATGAAGCGCACGTTCAAGGCCTCGCTGCTCCAATGCTTGAAGAAGCACTTGAAATGCGCGCGTGGTCACGCACAACCGGCGGCAACTATGCAACTAAAATGGTAGCCCTACTTCGTAAAGAATTTGGCGGACACCCTTTAGAAGAAAAAAAAGATCATGATACAGAAAAATAATATCATTGATATCAGTTGGCCCACCAGCCCTGCAATGACCACCTATAAAAACAAGGGCGGCGTTGCATTTACCCCAACAAAAACATTTCAACTCGATGGTGCACGAGAAACAATGATCACCATCCCAAGCCACAACGGCACGCATGTTGACGCCCCATCACACTTTATTGAACATGCAGCATCAGTAGACCAAGCTAACCTTTCATCGCTTGTGGGCCCTTGCGTGATCATCGACCTTACCCACGTACAAGAACGCATCACAAAAGAAGATCTCGTACAATGCTCTATTCAGCCACATGCAAGAATCCTGCTCAAGACCAGGAACAGTAGCCGTCCGGCAACGGAGAGCTTCGATCCATCATTTGTCTATCTTGATGCACGCGGGGCACAATACCTTGTTGATTGCAACGTCATGACGGTCGGCATTGATGCTCTGGGCATCGAACGCAATCAACCGGGACACGAAACACATTCTTTACTGCTTTCAAACAACATCACCATCATCGAGGGCCTTCGCCTTGCAAGCGTTCAGGCGGGCTCCTATTATTTATGCTGTTTACCGCTCCTTCTGGCCGGGCTTGACGCAGCACCAGCTCGCGCTATTGTGCTGAACGAACCACATTAATTTCATTTTTTTCTTAAAATGGGTTCATTTCTACAGCAAAAAGCATATAATGAAAAAAAGTGACTAAAACATGTTAGTTATTTAACAAAGGATTTGATCATGGCAGCTGAATTCGAGATGGTAAAAGTTGCTGCATACATTGCAGCTGGATTATGTATGAGCATCGGAACTATCGGGCCTGCGTGCGGCCTTGGCTTTATCGGCGGGAAAGCCTGCGAAAGTATCGGTAAAAAACCAGAAAGTGCCGGCGCAATATTTAAAATCATGGTTATGCCGCTCATCTTCGTTGAGTCGACAGCCATTTATGCGCTTCTCATTTCAATATTGTTGCTCTTCTTCGGGGGTAAATAACCACACATTGTAGGGCGGCGATGGAACCAAACATTACGATATTCGTTCAAATCATCAACTTCTGGATCACGTACTGGATCTTACATCGGTTCTTTTTAAAACCGGTGGTTGCGTTTATTCAACAAAAAGAATGCGCCTTAGCGATGGTTCAGGATACAATCAAACGCAAAGAAGCTGCAGTCAGAGCGCTTCAAAAAGACAAGCTCGATCAGTTGATTGTATTTAAAACTCATATCAAAACCGATTACCAAATGATTGAACACGTAAGCGCCCAACGCGAGATACCAGAGCTTGAACAACCAAAACCGGTTGCCGAAAAGTACGTCGCCATAGCACAGTGCAAACAAATCATTATAAAGAAGGTGTGTGATGTTTGCTCATGCTCAGATCTGTAATATCATCTTACAACTGCTTCTCTTCGGACTTATTCTTTATAAAATTGCCGACCTTGTTCGTTCATACGTACGTCCTTGGCTAAAAGAAGAGATAGAAGCTGAAAGCCGCAGCCACCTACAACTTATCGAAAAAGATCGTTATCTCAATTCATCACAAAAGACTATTGCCCGCCAGATTGAAGATCAAAAAAAATTCTTCTCGGTTCTTGAGAAAAATGCGATTCAAGTCGAACATTTTATTTTTGACAAACGAGCACGAGAGCGGATCGAACTCGATGCTGTGCATGAAAAAATCGTGCTCAAACGGGCGCTGCAAGAACAAAATAATCAGATGATGAAACAATACGAGGAAGTGTTTGAAACCGCTTTACAGCAGGCGCGCAATGAGCTTCAAATACATTTTATTGAAAAACATGATTCGCAACATCTTGATAGCGTCATCAACCACCTTCCCAAACTTCATCTGAGGAAGGACTAAAGCATGCTTTTACGGCGTCAAATCTTAGCACGAAAATATGCCCAAGCATTTATTAACCTCAATCGAGACAAGCTTTCGCCTCGTTCTTTTTCGCACTTACAAGCGCTTAAAGACTTCTGCAAACTCAATAAAAAGTTTTTTATATTTTTAAGCATATCAAGCATCCCCTATGAAAGTAAAAAGAAAGCGCTCGATCGCATGGCTAAAGCTTTGAAAATTGAGCCGTTTACACAACGATTACTTGATGCCTTGCTCAAGAAACGACGCATCCATCTGCTTAATATCATTATTCGTGATATCGTCGAGCTCTACAAAGACCTTGCTCATATCACAAGCTTTAAAGTGTTTACATCACATGAACTTGAAGATGTGCAAAAGAAAAAAATTATTAACTTTATTCAAACAGCCGCTACACCAAATACTACTATCAACACAACATTCAACATTGATCGCAGCCTTATCAGTGGAATTCGAATAAAGAGTAAAACGTTATACTGGGAGTATTCGCTCGCACAGCAGCTTAGTGTACTCAAGAAAAACCTTTATCAACGAGTGGGATTATGATAGAAAAAGACACAGATTTAATATCGTTATTGGAACAATCGCTGAGCAACCAACCTCAAGAAAACCTTGAAGAAATTGGAACCGTTATCAAAGTCGGCGATGGTATTTGTAAAGTTTACGGACTGACCAACGCAATGTTCGGCGAGGTAATAGCCTTTCCTAACAACAGCGAAGGAATGGTGCTTGACCTTGATGAAGATTTTGTTTCAGTCATTCTTCTCGATGCATCACAAACCGTTCTTGAACAAGACGTTGCTCGCAGAACCGGACGCGTATTCAGTATCCCCGTAAGCAACGACCTTTTGGGCCGCGTCATGAATGCCCAAGCGAAACCGGTAGATGCCCTCGGACCAATTACAAGCGATACTCACTTACCAATTGAACGGCCCATCCACGGCATAGCAGACCGAGCACCAGTTAATACATCGCTTGAAACAGGTATTACCGTTATTGATGCACTCTTCCCCATCGGTAAAGGACAACGAGAACTGCTTATCGGCAATCGCAGCACGGGAAAAACAACTATCATCATCGATACAATCCTGCACCAAAAAGGTAAAGATGTTATCTGTATCTATGTGTCGATCGGCCACAAGCAATCAAATACCGCAAAAATTATTTTCCAGCTCGAAAAATACGGCGCCCTTGATTACACCATCATCGTCGATGCTGACGCTAAAGAAACAGCTTTGAATCAATACATTGCCCCTTATACGGGATGTACCATCGGCGAATACTTTATGGAACAGGGCAAAGATGTCCTCATACTCTATGATGATTTAAGTAACCACGCAATCGCTTATCGTGAACTTTCACTCTTATTGCGTAGACCCCCTGGACGTGAAGCATATCCCGGCGATATTTTTTACATCCATTCACGCCTTCTTGAACGCGCAGGAAAACTTTCTAAAAAACTTGGCGGCGGGTCGCTCACTGCAATTCCAGTCATTCAAACCCAGGGCGATGACATTTCTGCCTATATTCCAACTAACCTTATTTCGATCACTGACGGGCAAATTGTTCTCGATACCAACCTCTTTAACAATGGTATTCGGCCAGCCGTAAACATCGGCCTCTCTGTTTCTCGTGTCGGTGGCAATGCACAAACCAAGGCTATGAAAAGAGTTGCCGCTCCACTTAAATTGGAACTTGCACAATATCAAGAACTACTTGCTTTTGCTCAATTTGGTTCCGAGCTTGATCGTACAAGTCAGCGAGCGCTGGAACGTGGACAACGAGCGGTTGAAATTCTAAAACAGGCTGAACGCTCAACCTATTCTTTCGTAGATCAAGTACTGTTTCTTTACCTGCTCAAAGAAAATTATTTAGATAAGCTTGCGATTGAAGATGTTAAAGCATTCACCACACAATTTGTCACCTACGTTAATGGATCACTTCCAGAGTTATACAAGGTCATTTTAACTCAAGAAGATGTTACCGATAAAGAATGGCCACAACTCAAACAAGCAGCTGATGATTTCTCGATTATTTTCAACAAACCAACAAACTAAGTGTAAGGGGGCCATAGCGCTCCCTTACTTTATTATCGCTTCAATCTTTATATGTGTACTTGCGATGACATCAGGGTGTGGCCACAAACAACGCTCAGTTTTGTTTGCACAAGAAGTCGAAAGAAAACGTCTTCCAAAACTTATGTTTCCCGCGCCTCGTAATCTTAAAGTACACGTGCAGCACGACGGCAACTGTATTTCGTGGGACGCACTTGAAGCTCCTCACACCGCATCGCTTCTTGGATATAACGTCTATCGCATCACACGAAAAAATTGCATTCCACGCATATCGCTTAACAGTCAGCCAATCATAGAAACACAATTTCTTGATAATAAAAAACATTTTGCAAACGCCACGCACTACATTGTGCACGGCGTTTTTCAAAATAACGATATTACAATTAATGGACCATTTAGTTGCATGATAAAAAAAGCGTCCTAAAAAAAATCCCTCCAACTTAGGACAAGCTGGAGGGTTGGGGGGGCGAACAATACTTCATGTATTGTTCATTTAGGGACTTTTATTGATGCCTTCTGCAGTACATCACGGTTTTCAAATTCCATTGCACGATGTTATCAAGCACCTTGGTTCATGTCAAGCAAAAAACATTTGCTCGTATATTCGTCAGACTCGTCGATACAGTTATCTTCTTGCGTAATATTTTTACCATCTGGTTTAAAACGCTGACAACGCGAGTTGGCAAGAACATTGAATTGTTTAGAATATTTATCACACACTTCACGATCATCAATCAGTATCGCATTCTCTTGGTTTTTTCTATTTGCAGCAACAGTCCAATTAAATGATCCCGTCCAAACAACACGGTTATCTACGACTAAAAATTTATTATGCATAATCGGATCATTATTAAAAAATTCACGCGGATCTTTTGTTGTTGCTGATTGCGGATCTTTTGTTGCTGCCTGAGGTGTGTAAAGAAAAATATCGATACCACTTTGCGCTAGCATCGACGCCTTACCATAATTGTGAATACTCATCTGATCAACAACAAGTTTGACATCAACGCCTCGTTTTTTTGCTTCAACAAATTCTGTTGCTATTGTTTTATCACTAATTAAATAGATCGCGCCGATCAGCGTTTTTCTCGCTCCGCGAATAAGTTCTACAAATTTTTTGGTGAGTTGATCGTCGGGAGAAAAAAATACCTGCGTGCGAGCGTCGATAAACGAGCCCATCACACAGGTAATACATATAACCGTTAGCACATAACGATAGATTTTCATGCGCGCTCCCCTCAATAGTCCCTCGAACAACTTTGGGGAGTCTACTCAATCATTTTTATGAGAGTAAAGTATTTTGAAAAATAAAAATATTATCTGTAAGCTACTGTGGAAATTGGTAAAAGATCTCTGTAAAAAATATGAAAGGATAACACATGAAACAAATAATTTTAGGGTCACTCTTTCTGGGGCTTATTTTCACCAACAATATCTCATGCGCACTGGCAAAAACAGAACAACAATTGCAAGAGAATAACGAATCTGTATTAATAACCATTGATGATATTCCCGATCACTGTGCAAGCCTAGTACAAAAGTTATGTGAACAACCCCTACAAACAGATGGCTGGGCTCAGGGTTTTCCCGTTAAAGAATGTAGGATCTTACCACTTGATCAATGGGATGATTGCATGATTTGTGAGTTCTTAAGTAACGAATTCCGTCGGTATACGAAAATTGTAGCCTATAACAAGCTACACAGAATTCCTCATAGTCTAATTCTCTATACAAATGATCCAGAATATAACGGATGTCCGCCCGATGAGCTTAAAGCCTTTTATAAAAAAGCTATTGATAACCTTAAGGTTGGCTGGCAAAAATCGACGTTAGACCAAAATCATGACATTTTTTTCCCTAAAACTGGCAATAGCTGGTTGCTTTTCATTAAAAGAGAAAGCTCTATCTTTGATGAAGCGTTATTAATTCGTTATTTATGCTCTAAATTTGGGTTCTATAATAATGATCTAGCTGATGCCGACAACATTTGGGTAAATATGGAAGAGGGCTACGAATACAGAAAAGCTATATACCTCTGGGTGAGAAAAGATGCCTTCAATGACTTTCAGAAAGTATTTGGTTTTGAGATAAAAGATTAGGTGAAATTGGGGGCGAATCGCCCCCCGGTTTCATTTTCTCTTGGTGCTCACCTTTTTAGTAACTTTTTTGTGTCGAGCTTCCGCAAAGACTTCGTGTTTTCCAAGTTCTGCTTCAATTTCTTCAACCGTCGGCAAACTACTCTTTAAGTTCTTTGGTAACGATTCAACGAGTTTTGTTTCATAGCTTGCAACACCAATTGGATTAAGATTTTTTCTTAGGGCATATTCAACCGTAAGTTTCCGCTTGCTCTTACACAAAAGAATCCCAATCGTCGGCTTGTCGTCAGGATGTTTCAAGGTATCATCTACCGCCGAAAGATAAAAACTGATTTGCCCAGTATCACGCGGATCAAATTCTCTTGATTTGATCTCAATCACAACATAGCAACGCAACTTTACATGATAAAAAAGAAGGTCAATGTAATAGTCTTTTTCATCAACTTCAAGGTGATGTTGCCTGCCAATAAATGCAAATCCCTCGCCCAGCTCAAGCAAAAATTTTTGTATATGATCGATAAGCCCCTGTTCTAAATCATGTTCAAGGTGTTGAGCCTGGAGTGTAAGAAAATCAAACACATACGGATCCTTGAGCGCATGTTGCACCATATCAGAATCAGGGACCGGAAGCGTCCTATTAAAATTAGTAATTACCTTACCCTGTCGGTGATGAAGCGATGATTCAATCTGCATCTCGAGTATGGTGCGACTCCACCCGTGTTCAATGGCCTTTTGCGCATACCATAGACGGTCTTGTTGCGACTTCAATTTTTGTAATATAACGACATTATGAAACCAGGGAATGCCAAAAATTGGTAATTCATCAATTTGTCGCGCAGGCTGCGCGACTTTTTCATATGCCGCATAGAATGCTTGCATCCTAAATATATTTGCCCTCGAAAAGCCTCCTATTCCCGGGAATTCTTTTTGTAAGTCATTTGCTAATCGCTCTATAACCCCTGAACCCCAACCACTAAGAGCCTGCTTCTCTGTAACCGTTTTTCCAATCTGCCAGTAGAGCTTGATCAATTCTCTGTTTGCTGCCAAGGTTGCTTTTACTTGAGCTTCTTGAATCTGCATTTTTAGATCAAATAGGGTGTTGGCATAGTCCTTCGTTGAAATCGAAGTACCATTTATCTCTCGACTTTTTGATATTTTTTTCTTATTCATGGCTTAGTCCCCTACGACACTTTTGGCGATACTTTCCGCATCAATCCCAGCATACTTCATCAGCTCTTCAGGCGCCCCTGAACGCGAGATGTCATGCACCGCCATCGATTGAACATTAATCACGGTTCCTGATAACCCTAAAGCTACCGCTTCGCCAAGTCCGCCGGCTTGATAGTGATCTTCGACAGTAATAACAACATTATTCGAATCTGCTGCGATTGTTTTTATCGTTGTTACATCAAGTGGTTTGATTGAATACGCATCGATAACGTTGATAACAATCCCCTGCAGTTTAAGAATATCATATGCTTTAAGGGCTTCATGAAGCGTAATACCTGCTGCAACAACACATGCGCGGGCTCCGCTTGCATAACGCAAGACCTTACTTCCGCCAAGCGTAAAGACTTCATCTTTGCCGTACAAAATAGAAGTATCGGCGCGCGTCGTACGCAAGTACGAAATGCCATCGTGATAATTTGCCATCAGCTCAACTAATTTATACGTCGAAACGCTATCGCTTGGGTAAAGTACAACAGAATGCGGTACCGTTCTCATGCAAGCAATATCTTCAAGCGCCATCTGCGAAGGGCCATCTTGTCCAATCGAAACACCACAATGCGAACCGCACAAACGCAATGCGTTGCGTCCAATGCCGGCCATACGAATTTGATCAAAAGCACGTGAAAAAAATGCGCCGAACGTTGCCGCAAAAGGAATATTGCCACGCATCTGCATACCGGTCGCAACACCTACCATGCATTGTTCGGCAATAAAGCATTGAAAGAAACGCTGACCAAAATCTTTTTCAAACATATCCGCAAAGGTTGAATTTTTAACATCAGCATCCAGAACCACAACCTCTTTGCTTGCTTTTCCCAGCGCTGCCAAGGCATAACCGTAAGCCTTGCGCGTTGCCATAGTGCCACCGTTGGTAAGAAGGTCGTGCGTCGCTTGGGTGTAGGGTAATGAAACGGGAACATGTGTACTGGCAAACACTTGATGACATGGTGCTGGCATAGCAGGAACATAGGCTTGGTCAACGTGGTAGCTAGCGGCAACTATAAAACGATTTTTAAGTGCTTCGATAACACCGACAAGTTCACTTTGTTTGAATGGTTTACCGTGGCAGTTTTCTTTATCCTGCGTTTGCTCCAGTCCATACCCCTTGTAGGTCTTGGCGATAATCATTGTTGGAGCATCTTTATTTTTCTTTGCCGTATCAAAAGCATTAACTATCTGCTCCATATCATGGCCATCGATAACAATGGTTTCCCATCCAAATGCGTTGCCCTTTTTTTCATAGCTATCGATATCATGATCACCAATCGACTCACCCGACTGCCCCAGGCGATTACAATCAACAAGTGCGACTAAATTATCAAGTTTATAGTGAGCGGCCAGCGCAAGTGCTTCCCATACCGATCCTTCGGCAATTTCTCCATCGCCCATCATAACGTACGTTCTATAATCTAACTTTTCTTTGCGCGCAGCCAGTGCCATGCCTACGCCAATCGCAAGCCCTTGGCCGAGCGAACCGGTGGCACCTTCATTGTAAGCAAAGCGCGGCGTTGGATGTCCTTCAAGCACAGAATCAAACTGGCGTAACGTAAGCAATTGCTCGTCGGTGATTACACCAAGGTGTTTCCATGCCGCATAAACCACAGGGATTGCATGCCCCTTTGATAGAATAAAACGGTCATTGTTTGGATGGTTTGGATTACCACAATCATAGCGAAGCTGGCTGAAAAAAAGTGCGGCAATCACATCGGCCGCCGACATACACGATGTCGGATGCCCTGAACCGGCAGCCGTTGTTGCTCTGATTGAATCAATACGTAATTGTAATGCTTGGTGCTGTAGAAACAAAATCTCTTTTGCGTTCATGTAGACTTACTCCCCTTCGGTAGCCAAAAGATAATCAAGCACATATTGGCTCCATGATTCCATTGAAGGATAAAGCGCCATACATTCCTTGAGCGTTAACAAATATCCTTCTTTATGTTCAGCTCGAATAGCAATCTGATCACTGTCACCCTCAAGTAAAAAGGCAAATCCGATATGAACGCGTCCAACTTCGTCGCGGTCATCATTAATCAAGCCTAATGGCTTGACGGTAAGATTTCCCTGATAGCAGACTTCTTCGTCAAATTCGCGCTCTGCCCACTGAAACAATGTTTTATCGTCAATATCTTCTTGCCTGATATGGCCACCAATGCCGTTGGTATATTTATCTTTGAGCCGCTGTTCACTGGCCGTCGAGCGACGCTTCATAACAAAATATTTACCTTGGAATCGAAAGACTAAATAGGGAATAATTTGTTTATATGATGGGTCTTGTTCAACTTCAGACCGCCATAAAAATAGTTTGTGCTGCTCAACAATAGCTTGAAAATCTGCAAGTGAATCAAGCGATTTAAAGCCATTCCATGCATCAATATTTTTGAAAAGAATAGAACGCGGAACTACAAGAATTCTTTCATCAACTTTTTTAACCGTCGCTTGCGCGCCACTATTGTTTGGTACTACCTGCATTGATTTCCTTTGCACTAAAAACAGACTGCTCTACCCCGGTAGGTTACCGACTGCCAAAAGTGTACCAAAACCATGAGCAAGAAACTACCAAAGCACGCACACCTCAATCAGCAAACAAACACTTTGGAAAAGCAAACAAGTCCTAATCACATCCTTAGGCTTTTCAAACTGAAAAAATAAACAGCTGCCTTATTTTTCAGTTTTCATTCAATTTCTACCCCTGGGGCATTTGACAACCGGGAGGCGGAAGGTAAACTAGTTCCAAATAGAAAAAGCTACACATTCAGAGAGGAACTGTATGAATATGTTGAGGAGGGCGGTGCTGACAGCTTTTTTAGTCGCTATCGGCACACATGAAACCGGTTATGCAGGGAAAATAATAGAGTTTATGCACAATAATTTTTTTTAAAAAGACGGGCCTCCACTTGACTATATTCGCCTAAGCAAAATTCACGAAATTATACAAAGCAGCAACATCTCGAAAAACCTTATTGAATCGA
>JBAYHB010000015.1:0-14345 GCA_041666365.1 Candidatus Babeliales bacterium
AAAAATATGAGACCGTTATACAATCAATAGCCGCTGGCATAGCGGCTTAAACATCGCTCAATAAGGCGAACATCAACGAAGTCTTTTTTTAATTTTCTTTTTTCTTTTGTCGCCTTAAGTTCCTGGAGCGTGGCAAATTTCAGATTTTTATAATAAAAATAATTTGCTGGATCAAAAATAATTTCGTCTCTTCCATGAGGATGGTGCTTAATCGTATCGAGATTATGGCTGTGAATGATTGGGTGTTTTTGAAGCTGCTTGGGGAGAAAATCGTACCCATAATGAAGAAAGTCAACATCATCGCAATCCCTTAGCCCATGTACCGCCATGATCGTACTTCCATCAATACAGAAGCATTCGCTGTCATATTTATTTTTTTGTAAAAAATTATTGTAATAATCAAGATGATGGTCAAAATTTGCAAATTTTTTATGGTGGGCACGATTAAGAAAATCAATGCTATTTTCATTGAATACTGCACGAGCCAACGTCATTGTTTCAAGGTGGGTATCATTAATATGAATTGGGTATGGTCCATAATCAAAAAGTTCTCGCACTGCCGTTTTGCAAAGTCTCGCTACCTCCTGATTCTCACATTCGAATAAAATAACTTTTACTTGATACATGCCTCGTTTAGTTTTATTAATAAATCGTTTTACAACATTTGTCCGGGCCCCAGCAAAATTATTCGCATATGATCCTAAATACGAAGCCCCATCATAAGCAGTAAGCACCAAATTTAAGGCGCCTCTCAGCGTCACCTCAATGGTTTTTTCATGTACGATCGTTCCAAACCGCCGGAATATCGATTCAATTTCTTCGTAGCGATTGTCAATGCATGGAAATAATAATGAAACAAACGTGGTATCTTTTAACTCACAATACTGCAAAGCCATAGCATCAAGACACTGATTAAATGAATCGTCGCCCTTTGTCCTAAAATCTCCTGCCGTAAAGGAAACATGTGGACAAACGCGCTCTATTTCTTTGGGAAGTGGCCGATGGTAGAACAGATATGCAGCAACAAGATGGCTATAATCAAATTGTTCCTTATAGCGCTCCATAATCTTGAGCACCTGCTGGCTTGACTCTTTATTTTTAACGGCATCTAAAAGCGTATCAAATGCTTCCTGAAATCTATTAAGAATCGTTGTAATAACGGTGGGGCTCGCCTCATTCAATGTATTCATGACACAGAGATGGTCTCGATAGAGTTTTACAGGCCAATCGGCATTCACCCCCATATCTCTTGCTTTGGCATAGATATATTTTGCCGTAACGTCGAAGTAATCAGCAGTAAGGCCTTCAACGGTAACCCCATGAAGAAAGCTAGCAATTAAAAAACATCCATAAAGAGAACTCTTTACTGCTCTGCTCCACCAACCATATTTCATTCTTATCTCCCTTTTGTTTTCAAAAAATATCATCTAGGATAATTTATTATAGCTGATCAGAAGGGAGAAAATCACGCTAATAAAAAAAGGAGACATAGATGAGGATGCTACAAAGAAATGCTTGTTTATCGCTCAGCATTTTGTTCTTATTGACAGCCCCTATACATACTGACACTGTCCAACAGCAAAAAAAACCATCAATTTTACTCGTTCATTTGGCTCCAACCTGGGGCGGTATATCTCAGTACATTACCAAACTCTACAAGAGCCTTGTTGCCGATGATTTCCAGGTTTCAGTTCTCATCAAAAAACCATCGAAGATTTATGATGAATTTGAGCGCCAAGAATTACCTTGCTACGCCTTTTCTAAAGGGAAGGGGGATTTTTCTGATGCCCTCCTTAAAAAATTATGTACAATCTGCTCAGAAAAAAAAATAGACATCATCCACTTCAACTATCCACCAGCAACCTATACCATAGCACCAACAATAAAACATTTATTTGGTGTGACAACGCTTTTTACATGGCATAGCCCAGCGATCCCAGGCAAGGAAATAATTCGCAGTTTTGATTATGTTTCAGCGGTAAGCAAAGATGTTGTTGAACAAATCGAAATCATGAACAGGAGCCAACGTCTCAAAATAAAAAAAATTTGGCATACACCTCCATGTACCGATAACGAACGTTTTTTAAGCTATGTACCAACCCAAACACGTGCTGATTTTTTTCAAAACTCATTTGGGGTTATAACAGATGCCCTCCCTGTTGTCAGCATGATAGCCTCTCTCACTGAATTCAAAAACCACCAATGCCTTATCCATGCATTCAGTCACCTTGTACACGGACTGAAGACCCCAGCCCATCTCATGATCGTCGGTCAAGGAAGCCTTGAAACACAGCTTAAAAAATTAACCGCTCAACTTAATCTACAAAAATATGTGCACTTTCTTGGTTTTTCCAAAGAAGTCCCGGACATCTACTATCACTCAGATATCAAGGTGCTTTCGAGCAAAGGAGAATCATTTGGAGCTGTTATTGTAGAAGCAGCTTTAATGAAAAAACCAATCATCATTTCTGACCATATTGCCGCAGCAAACTACATTATTTTTGATAAAAAAACGGGGCTTTTATTTAAAGATAACGATCCAATAGATCTTGCGCTAAAAATTAAATATCTGATTGATCATAAAGAGAGTGCCTCAACACTGGGGTTGGAAGCATGCAATTTTGTTAAAGAACATTTTTCAAGCACAGCTATGATCGATAGAATCAAAAACGTGTACGTAGAGATCTTCAATAGGAAATAATAGTACTACCAGGGAATAACACATTTGATCCCTTTATAGTAAAAATGCTTTCGTGGGTCAAAAATAATATCATCAAGAACGCCCTCATCGTGTCCTACTTCTTGATTAACGATGGTAAAGAATGATGTCGGACAAAGCTTGCTCTTAATTTTATGATAGCCATGGATCGCAATCTCTAATGTATGCTTGCTATTCCATTGAGAGGGTGATTTAGTAATATCACTCAAAACACAGAGCTGGTCGCTATCGATATCATTTTCCATACAATATAATCTTAATTTTTCTACATAAGCATCAAAATTACCCACCTTTTTCATGTCAGTATGATGTAAAAATTGAATGCTATTTTTATTGAAAAATGTTTGTGCGCACTCGACAGCCTCGGTGTAATCATTGCTGTATACAACATTTATTCCTGGAATTCTATCATTCAGGTAGCGAGCAAATAATTCCTCTTCAGATGTATCAAGCACAACAAGCATTGCATATCCATCCCACTGGTCATCGTGTATATCGTCATCAACACTTCCCAATCCCCCAAACCCCTCCTTGTGTAATGCAATAAAATTGGAGAGGGCATCTCTGGTCAACCTCACGTGCTTGGCATAAATAACATCAACCCCCTTTTTGTCGAGTAACCCTTTGATATCCACATCACTTTCTAGTGCGGGTGAAAAGAGAACCATACGTGCATTTTTATTTAAATAACAATACTGCAGCGCCATGGCATCAAGATATACTGCATCAAGTCCCTTCCTATAATATCTTTTAAAGTCTCTGAAAAAAAATGAAGTCGCACGAGCCCTACGATGCGACACTACGCAACATTTAACATCGTATCCATATAGAAGACAGCTCGTAACACGGTGTGCGCCATCTAAAATATCTCCATCCCCAAAAGGAATAGGCGCTCTATCAGGGTTATAACCATCATTTTTCACTGAATCTAGCACTGAGTTAAAGGCTTTTAAAAAGCTCTCTTGCCCATATTTATGTGAAAGCCCATCTTGCCAATCAACCCAAGCGCCAAGATGCGCAAGATAGATCTCGGTCGGCCAATGACTTTTGACTCCTTCATCATAGGCCTTGGCATAAATATATTTTGCCATGAGATCAAAGCGCCGAGAGGTCATTAACGTTTCTGGTGCGCAAACGAACGTTCTTCCTCTTGGAAAACGTTGCCGAACTACCCTTCCCCTGCGCGAAAAACGGATTTTAGCTCTCATACGAGCCAAACCAATAGGTGACCTCATTTGCATAAAATGGGCATAATCGGCGGCTTGATCAGCACCTGGATAGAGTTGGATGATAGTGAATACACCAAGCAATAAAATCCGTTTTTTTATCATCACTCTCTTCCCTTCTTCATGTTCTATAAATATTTTCTAATCCCCCCTCTGCACATCAAATATACATTGTGACCACCGTAAAAAACAAATATTTTAAATTCGCCTATCCCTGCTTCACTTTTACGATTTTGGTGGCATGCTACCAGGCAGTAATGATTATCTTCGTCTCAATAAAAAAGGAGTCGTTTATGAAAAGCATATTTTCACAGATGGCAGTTTTAATTTTTTCCCTCTTCCAGTCGTTAACGCTCTATGCAGCCCAGCCAAACTGGGGAATATGCAATGAGCAAGAATGTGCCACCTACTCAAAAAAACTATCCCTTAAAATAGCGGCTATTGCCCCCATCACCTGCGATATCTCATTCCTGATTGCCGACATCAAATATACTGACGGGCAACTTAAGATCTGCGAATTTGGCGAGGGAAATGATTCTCGCTTCGAAGGACACGATTTCATGTATGGCAAGGGGACCATTTGGTCAAACTTCTGGAACTATATTAAACCCTTTGGCATGCCAATCTGGTACGTTGGCCCAAAGCTGTATGAAAAGCCTCGTGGACATGATTACAGTGATACCAGTGAGATTTGCTATCCAGATTTTTTAGCGGCCAAGGGGCGACATATTTTTTCTGCTAAATATCTTAAGGACGATCCCCTTTTTAAACGCTTAGCCAGAAACTATTGTCACGCCACAACTGATCTGGCAACCGCTCAGGGGCTTTTTATCTTCAGACACAACAATTCATCAAGTGAATCTTTTCAATCTATTCATAAGTTGAATAAGCGTCTTCTTATTATGGACAGCGTAACGGCGCCGTTTGTAAACAATAAATATTTTACCAACATTCTGTTTGATGACCCTGAACTTAAGCACTTTAAACCAGGATTTCTGTTATGTAAGAAAAAATATAACGAACACCTTGCCGAACTTATAAAAAAAGCACTTCCCTGCCCGCGTTATGTCATCAAACCCCTTGAAGAGTTTAAGGGCAGAGGGGTGATGATCATCGATGAAAAAGATTTAGACGCAACGCTCTACAAAATATTGTATATAAACGGTGTGCTTCATAGAAATGAAAAAGCTCATAGCAAGTATGAATGCTCTGGCCACTGGAAGCGTGATACATCGCCCTATTTTTTAATTGAAGAATATTGCCCATCAAAAACGGTAAGACTCAACGATAAATCGTACGATCCAACAATGCGCGTTGCATTTGTTTTGACCTATAATAAGGGTGAAATCAAAACGCACTACTTGGGCGCCTACTGGAAAATTCCACTCTTTTCACTTGAAGATAACGTCAAGCTCACCAAAAAACATAAATCCTGGGGGCTTAATCCTGCAGAAGTATCGCCTGATGACCTGGCCAAGGTAGAACAACTTCTCGATACCTGCCTGCCAAAACTTTATGCAAAAATGATCGCGATGATCAATACACCACGATAAAAATCTGACTTTTTGCACCTTTAGGGTATACTAGCTCAGTAGTGGTCCAAATGAAAAATCTATCGTAAAATTTATGTTCAAACCGAACGAAGGTATTGGATTATGAAAATTTCAATTGCTCCTGATGTTACCAAGCAATTTCCTAATGCCAAGGTTGGAGTGCTTGTGGGAAGAGACATTAAAAATAGTACAACATCGTATCCTGATATCACAAATAAGCTTCGCCTGGCTGAAAAAATAGTTCGTGAGCGATTTACTGCAGAAAGTATCAGTACCAATCCTAAAGTTTCTGATTGGAGGGAAGCATATCGCTCCTTTGGATGCAAGCCCTCAGAATTTAGAAGTTCGGTTGAAGCATTAATACGAAGAATTGTTCAGGGAAAAGAGCTGCCTTCAATTAACATTTTGGTTGACCTATATAACCTTGTTTCAATAAAACACATACTGCCTGCTGGTGGCGGCGATCTGGATAAAGTTGATGGTGAAATTACGCTCAAAATTGCCACAGGAACAGAATCGTTTTTAATGCTTGGCAAAAGCGAGCGGGAGACTATAAAGTCTGGTGAAGTCATCTACATGGACAATAAGGAAGTGCTTTGTAGAGCATGGAATTATCGTGAGTCAGAGAAGACTAAAATCACGGAACGCACTCAAAATTGCTATCTTGTTATTGAAGGACTTACTCATACAACAAATCAAGAAATCACAACGGCTATTACTGAGCTAAAGGACCTTGCAATCGAGCATTGTGGAGGTAGATGGGAAACTTTTTTTCTTAATATGGATCGTAAAGAAAAGCCTATCATCGATCAAACGTCTACAACTGATTCAAGTGAGCATGAGGTTCGTCTTGGAAAAGTAAAAAAAATTATCGAAGATGGGAGCAATCCATGGCCTGCTTCTCGTCCCGTAAGCCATACTGCCTTACAAGCCTTGGCAATCGGTGCAACAGAAGAAGCTCTCTCGCTTGCAGGCAGAGTTATGATCCGCAGGGACCACGGCAAAACATTTTTTTGTAATCTGAGCGATCGCACCGGCACCATTCAGCTCTACATAAAAAAAGATCTTTTGGGCGACGACAACTTTGAATCATTTAAAAGATCCATCGACTTAGGTGATATTATCTGGGTCAAAGGTTCACTTTTTATTACCAAAACTGGCGAGCTCACCGTTAAAGTGACCGAACTCCACCTCTTGAGCAAGTGCCTTCATCCGCTTCCTGAAAAATTCCATGGCCTTACCGACATTGAACAACGTTACCGACAACGTTACTTGGATTTAATGAGCAATCAAGAAAGCAAAGACAAATTTAAGAAACGATCCAATGTCATTCAAACTATTCGATCGTTTTTATACAAACACGATTTCATGGAAGTTGAAACACCAATGCTCCATCCAATCCCTGGCGGCGCTACCGCGCGTCCCTTCATCACGCATCACAATACTTTCGACATGGATCTTTACCTACGCGTAGCACCGGAACTGTACCTTAAACGCTTAGTCATCGGCGGTTTTGACCGTGTCTTTGAAATCAATAGAAACTTCCGCAACGAAGGCGTCTCAACACGTCATAATCCAGAATTCACCATGCTCGAATTTTATATGGCTTATGGCGATTATAACGATGGCATTGCCATGACCGAACAACTTATTCAAGAGGCCGTGCTCAGTAATTTTAATACACTCACGCTCCCATTTGGTGACAAAACAGTCAACCTCGAAGCACCATTTCAGCGCTTAACTATGGCAGAATCGATTGTCACCATTGGTGGACTTACACCTGCTCACATTGCGCCAGAAACCATCGACGCAACCCTGGCAAGCTTCCAATTAGTCGCTCACGCAAATGCAGGGTATGGCACAAAATTATTCATGCTCTTTGAACAGTGCGTTGAAGCAAATATCGTCCAACCAACCTTTATCATTGGCTATCCCATCGAAATTTCCCCACTTTCAAAGCGTGATGAAAAAAATCCTGAACAAGCAGCACGTTTTGAACTTTTTATCTGTGGCATGGAATTTGCTAACGGGTTTACCGAGCTTAACGATCCGTTTGATCAAGCAGAACGCTTTAAGCAACAGGTCAATGCCCGCGACGCTGGTGACCAGGAAGCGCACCACTACGATGCTGATTACATCAAAGCACTCGAGTATGGCCTGCCTCCAACCGTTGGCGTTGGCATCGGCATTGACCGCTTGGTGATGCTCCTGACCAACACACCAAGCATCAAAGACGTTATCTTGTTTCCAACGCTTAAGCGCCTTGCTGACTAACAACAACGATGCAACAGACTGCTAGAATAAAAAAGGGTAAAGCTCCTACGCCATTGCCACAAGAATCTGCGCCTTCTATCAAGGGCTGCAAATTTGTGTGGCAGTTTAAAGAAGTTGACCAATCACTGGTCAATGCCATCGCAGTCACGCATAACATCAGTCTGCCCATTGCCCACGTCCTGTGTGCCCGAGGCTACACCACACAAGAACAGATCAGAGCATTTTTATTTAGTTCGCTTGAACAAGATGTGCATCACCCGGGGTTACTTAAGGACAGCGAGCGCGCCGTCCTGCGTATTTTAAAAGCGATTGAAAACCAAGAGAAAATCCTCATCTTTGGTGACTACGATGTTGATGGTGTAACGTCATGTTCGCTCCTCATGCTCGCGCTTATTCCTCTGGACGCTCAAGTAAATTTCCACCTGCCCAACCGGGCTAAAGAGGGCTACGGTCTTTCAGTTAACGCAGTTAAGCGCGCAGTTACCAATGGCTATACCCTTATCATTACGGTCGACAATGGCATTTCAGCACAAGCAGCTGCACAATGTGCCTTTGAATCTGGCATTGATCTTATCATCACTGACCACCACCGTCCCGACCAAACATTGCCCCCGGCATTTGCCATCATTAATCCGAACCAAGACACCTGTCCCTATCCCTATAAACATCTTGCCGGCGTCGGCGTTTCCTTTAAACTCATCAGCCTCTTGTACGCCTACAAAAAACTACCCTTCCCCGACAAAATTTATGAATTGCTGGCACTTGGCACCGTCGCTGACGTTGTGCCGCTCACCGGCGAAAATCGATTCTGGGTTCGGCATGGGTTGAGCACCATTAACAAACAACGAAGCCTAGCGCTGACAGTTCTGGCAAACAATTCTGGCCTTACAACAACCTCAATCGATTCGCTTGATATAGGATTTATGATCGCCCCACAAATTAATGCGCTTGGCCGTCTTGAAGATCCTCGCGATGCCGTTAAGTTTCTCATAAGTTCTGACATTGCAGAGGTCGCACGCATCGGAAAAACCCTGAAAGATCTGAATGAAGATCGCAAACGCATTGACCGAGCAATTTATGATGATATCGAAGGGGCCATTGTCACCCAGCGGATCAATCTTGATTGTGAAAATATTATTTTTGCCGCCCATCATGCATGGCCTTCCGGCGTTATCGGTCTGGTCGCCGGCAAACTCATGCACAACTACGGCAAGCCAGCATTTCTCTTTCACCTCAACAATGGCATGGCCAAAGGCTCATGCCGCTCAATTCAAGAATTTGATATTTTTAGCGCACTGCAAAACAACAAACATCTACTAACAAGTTTTGGTGGCCACGCCTGCGCCGCTGGCCTTTCGCTCAAAGAAACAAACTTGCCAGAGCTCAAAGAAAATCTCGAAGTTCAAGTGCTTCAAAAAGTTACCCCTGATGTCCTGCAACCAAAAATTACCATCGACGCTCATCTTATGTTAGAAGATGCAACCGGCCAATGCATGGCCGACCTCAGACAGCTTGAACCGTTTGGTAACCATAATCCCCAGCCGGTCTTTTTACTCAAAAATGTGACGCTGTTAAAAGCTCCGCAAATCTTAAAAGACAAACACGTTCGCTGTTCAATTTTTTCCCAAGGTGTTATTAAACCCATTATTTTCTTCAATCGTCCCGATTTATTCTCTATCCTACAAAATCTTAACGATCAGCCCTTCGATGTTGCCTGTCACCTGGTCGATAACGAGTGGCAAGGAGTCTGTCGTATCGAATTGCAGGGACTGGATATCGCTCTTTCTACACACTAAAAAGGGGACAGTTTCCCATCCCCCTAAAACTGTACATAATCGCTTGCGCGTTATGCAACCGATACTAAGTTATCGCTCAAGACCTCATAGAAAATAATAGTATCTGGAGCACCCAATCTAATCGTGTCAGTCAACTTAATACTGGCGGTCACGCCGTTACCTGTGATACTTGCCGAAATCGCTGCAGCCGTTCCTCCTGAAAGATATTTTGTTACTTCAGTTCCAATCACTTGAAGCGCGGTAGCAGTTCCAGACGTTGCGCCAGGGATAACCCATAGCACACCTTGATAGAAATGTTCTGCTTTTGTTGCACCAACTAAGCCGGCTGACATACAATCAATTTTGACAAGCGCACCTTTCTTAATTGGATTTGCTGTTCCTGCCATATTTGAAAAAGTTATGGTTAAGGCCGTTGTACCAGCAGCATCCAGATACGTAGGCGTTATTTTTGCATCAAAAATGTGTTTTGTGCTCGTCGTAGCTCTGCTTGAGGTATCACCAATAATTGTCGCTCCTGCCAAGCCTCCCGTCAACGTCGTTAAACCGGTTATGCCAAGCGTACCTGCAACCACAGTATTGCCTGAGCTTGCTGCTACAGTAAATTTGTTTGTATTAACGGCTATATTACCTGTCGATCCTAATGTTAATACACCTGTATCGCCATTGATCGAATATGTACCATTTTGGGAGCTTATGCCGCCATAAGGTTTAATTGTATTTGTTACCGTCAGATCTCCTCCAACACTTGTCCCATTAAGCGTCGTTGCACCAACAGCACTCAATGCGCCTGAAACAAGAAGAGCTCCATCTACCGTAGCAGCACCATGAAATTCTGTCGCACCTGTAACATCGAGTGTTCCTGCAACAGCAGTATTTCCTGACGCTGCAGCAACAGTAAACTTATTCGTATGAATAGCAACATTGCCAGTAGCTGAAAAATTACCAGCCGCCGCAACATTGCCAGTACTGGACACGGTAAATTTGTTTGTATTGACGGTAAGCGTTTTAGCTGCAACGCCTCCAGCGGTGGAAGAAATATTACCGGCTGAAGAAAGAGTGCCCGTTGCTGAAATATTGCCTGTTGCTGTAATAGCCCTCGTTGTCATTGGACCTGTAACACTTATTGTTCCTGCCAACGTAGGATTCGTATAGGTCGCCCTTGTTATTGAGCTGGCAGCGGTATTTTCTTTTGCAGCAATCGTAACAGTTGTAGGTTTTACTATTTGCTTTGGTTTGGCAACTGGTTTTGGCTTGGCATAGGCGTATATAACGGGCTTTGGCTTAGCAACAGGTTTTGGTTTTGCATACGAATGAACAACAGGTTTTGGCTTAGCCGATGGTTTTGGTTTTGAGATAAAGAGATAGGTCGGTTTTTGTTGGTGTACTGGCTTTGGTTTGGCAACAGGTTTAGGTTTTGCACTATAGACATTGGTTGGTTTTGGTTTATGCGTTGGTTTTATGCTATGAGTATAGGTTGGCTTCAATTTTATTATTCTGAAATCATCATCGTTCATAACAAAATCAGTTTCATCCGTAGCGACATCCTCATCATCAAAGAATATCGCGTCACTACAATCGGCTATATCACCTTCAATAATTTCAGGTACCGTGAACTCAGCATCCGATTCGCTACACACAAGCAATGGGCTCATAGCGCCAAAGACCAGGGCACACGACAGCATTAATTTATTCATCACTATATTCCTTTATAAAAAAGCACCTTTTTTCCACTGACTACATCCAGGTCAAGCTTTTTCAAGCAAGCCTTATTCCACCATACCCCACTCCTTCATCGTAAAATGGTTGATGATTTTAAAATAAACAAAATGCAGAGACTACCAACATGCCATTGATAGTTCGGTTTAAGAATGATAAAAATGGACTTGATAAGTCAAGCTTTTAGTCGCTATCGCACGTATCCCAGAATTCCCATGACGGGTAGGGCTCGACGTGATCATAATCATCGAACAAATCTTCTTGATATAAGACGCCATAGTAATAAGGCAATATCGTTTTTTCAAATAACTTGAGGGAGGCAGTAAAATCATCGTGATTCCCATAACGAACCACAATATTCGCTTCTGGGTCTTTGGCAACCATCTCAAGCGTTGCAAGCAAACGAACGATAATTTGTAAACGCGGCTTATCTTCAGGAAGGCCGATAAAAACACGGAGCTCGCGTGTACCGTCAGCACGTCTTTGCGGCTTTGCCTTTTTCTGTTCCTCTCTCTCCTTATCATCATGGGAATAGAGCCCATTCTTTTGGGCTATTTTCCCCAAATCTTTTAATGTAAATGCCCAGAGTTTTTTCCCTTTTTCGCTCTGTGTTTGTGCCAGCAACTGGGATGTTGGTATAACCGTATGGACACTATGCTCTTTTTGATAATTCTGCAGGAAGTATGATAAAATCGATTCTTCTTCGTCCCCATACGCTATATCGTTCTTACCTTCTATGCTTGTCGCATAACCATAAAGCATCTTGCTCGTTTGTTCACAGGCCCAGGCCAACCGGTACTCTTGTTTTTTATAGTCACCATACTCAGCCTCGTTTTGTTTTTTGAGCTTAAAAATTCGATTGCTCAGATAAAGAGAATTAGATTTTTCAGGATCAATTTTGTCACTATACGGTTCCAAAAAGTGCTGGGTAATATACACATATCCATCGTCTGCTTGTTCAACAACAACCGGCACTACACGAAATAAAAGTTCATTGATTTCTATATTATTCCATGAAGACTGCTTCGCCTTAAAAAACAGATCTGCAACGAGGGCATACCAGTTGGCTCGCAGCATTCGTATAAACGCGGTGAGAAGCATTGGATCTTTGCAGGTCTGACCAATTTTATAATAGACACGCATCATCGTGCCATCTTGTGCCTTTTCGATGCTATCAAGCAAACCTTGCTCCGCATCACTTTTACCCGCATAGGGCGATCGGCGTTTTTCATACAAAGTATTCAAGGGCTCGTTGCGAACAACTGTGGTAAAAAATGTTTGGAGCAGTTCAGACAACGCAATAATTCTATGTATCGATGATAGTTGAACGTTAACAAATTGTTTGGACAGCCCATAATCTTGTTCAAGGACCTTAGTGTGATGGGAAATCTTTTTATCAACCATGGTTTTTATGGACGCTAGATCATTGGGTGCAACCTGCTTAATCGCAGTCTCAAGCCGCTCGGTCAACCGCTGAACCGACGTCCCTTCAAGATCGGTCTGTTTACCATGGATAATCAGGTCATACAACGCCATACGAACTAAGGCCTCCTGCACCATGCCCTGACGAAATAACATCCCCTGGCGTCGATTTTGCAGGCAATACAAAAGTTCCCCGCCACCGGTAAAATCTTTATAAAAACTGCAAGAATAATCGAACGTTGCATCAAGGAGCGCCTGTTGCTGCAATAAATAGTTGATACGAATATTTTCACGCGATGAACGTGGATACATGCTCAACGAATCAACAAAAACAACCTTTTCTATTCCCTGAGCTTTCAACAAATCAACAAAATTATTGAGAAAATAATCGTAAGGGTAGGGAAAGCGTATGCCATCAAAAAAGAGCATCTGCTGCGCTTCTATGTTTTTCAGCCCATCGGATTTAACCAAACCCAACGATATCAAACAATTAACCTGCACCGGCCGATCTCTGTTAAGAAGATAATAGTTTCCTTCATAGGTAAACGGCACCCAATTGTCCCCTCGCTTAAGTAAGATGACATTGCGCGCAAAGGCTTTATCGGGTCGCTGGCGATCCTGCAGGCTAGGAGCAAAGTACCCATGCAGTGCTATTTCATATTTAACCTGATCAAGCAGCGCTGCGTAGTCATTATCAATCTCCGCTTTATGGTCATTGTACCACTGGCGAATCTTGATAACCTCACGTTCAGGGTGCTCAGTATACGCATCAACAAACACATCGCCGTCTGGTTTATAGGTAAAATGACTTACCTGTGCTGGTAAATCGGCAATAAATACCTTTGGATTGTACTGAAAAAGCGTTGCCAGCTGCGATGACGAATTATCAACGTGGTCATAGGCGCTGATGTCATCACCATGAGTTACCAAATTTTTAACATTACCAAGCAAAGTGCTTTTACCCACACCATCAACAAAACTACAGAACACGTAGACAGTCTTTTTCCCTTCACGCGGTTGCAGTTGTTGTGCAAACACACGAACAAAGTCCTGTGCATTTTTGGTCGCCTCTTTTTTTTGTTTCGCGGTGACTTCAATCGGATAGGTGATATCTGGCCCCGTGTAGTACGAAAGCAATGGAACAGGCGACCGCATCAAATGCCTTGCATACTCAATTGAAAACAAAATATCTTGGGTTGCGGCAAGTTGAAAGTTGCCAATTTTGACATCACGATCATACAAAAACGACCAAAAGCGAACGAGCTCGTTGAGCACACCATAAACATCACCGGCACCTATTTTTTTATTGATTGCATCATGGGTCCGATCCATTTCAGGCAAGGCTTTTCCAAAGGCATGTTTTTGAAACACCGTCGCAAATTTATTAAAAAGCGCAATCGAATCAACGTTGATATGATGGAAAAAATGTTTGCAGTGCTGACTGCACGCACAATCCTTAAAAAAGTAGGCTGTCACAAAACCAAAACAGTTGTGCAGCTTACGCGACCATCCACCATCATTTTTTCGTGACGCCTCATCATCGATAATTGGCTGATCGAAAAAAGTATAATATCGCGGCATCGCATCTTCTTCATACCCAGCGATAACAAGGCGCCCATCAAGCGCAAGCTTTTCATCT
>JBAYHB010000016.1:0-14254 GCA_041666365.1 Candidatus Babeliales bacterium
ACTAAAACAGGGAAAGGAAGCTTATGTTTAAGCGATTGTTCAGTGGGAGCCGTATGACGCGAGAGTGTCACGTACGGTTCTGTGAGGGGCCTTCGGGGAAGTTCCAGAGGTCTACTCTCCAGCCAGCGATAATTGCAAGCGTGGTCTGGGTGGCGGTATTGTGTGGTGGGGTGTATTGGTTTTATACTGCTCGCCCTGTGCCCTGTCGGCCGCGTGTTGCCGTCGTGATTGTGATTGATCAGTTTGCCTACCACTATATTTCTAAATTAAAGCAACACTTTAACTTTGGATTCAAAGAGCTCTTTGACCATGGTTTTGTGTTCCATAACGCTTTTCACCCCCACGCAGCTCCCGCGACTGCCACCGGGCATACTGCCATTAACGCTGGGACCTATGCGATGGACCATGCTGTGATTTTGAATGGTTGGTTTGATTGTCGCGGTGACAAGGTTAAGTTTGCCATCGACAACCGTCCTGAAGCGGGGGCTTTTGGTCCGTGTGGTTCGAGACAGCGGCCCCTAACTGGCAGGGGCCACCTCCTCACCACGAACGGACTTGAGGTGCAGAAAGAATCTGAAAACAAGGTTCATGGTTATTCTGGCAAGCACATCATGGTTGATACGCTTTCTGACCAAGTTATGGCTGGCGGCCCGTCGAACAACGTTTTTTCAATTTCACTTAAACCTCGTGCTGCTATCGCAATGGCTGGGCATCGTGGCCATGCGTTATGGTTTGATGGCACATGTGGTGGTTTTACGTCGAGCACAGCCTTTTTTGATAGCTTGCCTGAATGGATAGTTGAGTTTAACCATGGCTACAACCTCGATCTTGCTCACTATCCGGAATGGCTACTTGCCTACCCAGCTTCGAGTAGGGCGTACGATTTCCCGTACATTGATAACTACGATTACGCTGCAACAAAAATTCGTTTAGCGGGCAAAAAACTACCCTTGCATGATATCATCAAAAAACATAAGGACGATGATGATGGGGCAATGTTGGATGAGGTAAAGATACTTACCAAGACGCCGTATGCAAACAAAATGGTGCTTGAGTGTGCTGAGCATTGCATACGAACACACTATCAACAAACGTCTGATGGTACCTTGCTTGTGTGGGTGTCGCTTTCCAGTCTTGATATAATTGGCCATCTTTATGGGCCGGACAGTCGTGAAGCAATTGATATGCTTTATCACCTTGATCGGCAGATCGGCCAGTTTATAGAAAACGTCCAGAGGACAGTTGGAGAAAAAAATCTTGTGGTGGCGCTTACCGGTGACCATGGCGTTGCACGGATTCCAGAACTTGCCAAATTAGCGGGCAACGCACGTGCACGACGTATTGTGTCCAATGAATTAATCGACGATATGAATAGTCTGATTGCTAAAAAATATGGAGTTGATCAGATGGTCAGGGCGTTTAAAGTGAACCAATTTTTTTTGAACAAGCCCCAGCTAGAAACTTTGAACAGTGCTAAAAAGAAGCAGATCATCGCCGACCTTAAAAAATTTCTTGCGGCACAACCAGGTATCAAAAAAGTGTGGACGTTTGACCAGCTACGTCATGCGACGTTCAAGCCTGGCTCATTAGAAAATTATTATAAAAATCAGCTGTATGAAGGGCGCTCTGGTGACCTAGTCTGTATGCCTGAGCACGGCTGCGCCATAAGTAAGTATCCGACCGGAACGGTCCATCGAACGCCGTACGAATATGATACCCATGTGCCGCTGGTAATCTATCAAAAAGGGGTTATTGGTCATAAAGTATCTATCAAGCCTGTGCTGACGTTTCAATTGCCGGTGACGTTGGCAAAGATTATTGGGGTCAGCAAGCCTGAGAGGGCAACAGAGCCTGCATTATTTTAGGTTTGCTTGCCTAAACTTACGTACACTGAGGTTTATGCCCAAAGAATCTCCTTGTCAGGGGTATTTTTTTCTTTTAAAGTTAGACCCAGCTGTTGGCGGGAATGGTCTAAAGGATGGCTATTTTCGCTTGGTTTAGACACAAAACGAGAGGATTTAAATGAAAGCAGTTTTGGCACGGTGGCTTGGATTTGCTCCATCGACTGGTGACTCTACGCGCGATATCTTGCGCTATTGGTTTCCCGAGCTTGTTTCTAATGCGATTCTTATTGTGCTTCCTGGGCTGATTGGTTCATGGGTGACGTCACAATTAGGATCGGTTGCTATGTACGGGGCGCTGGGGATGAGTAATAGTTTTTTATTCATGCTCACCAAGATGAGCGAAGCAATACCAGTTGCAGCTATCGCGATTATAGGTCGGCACAACGGAGCTCAAGAATATGAAAAATGTGGTGAGGAGCTCGGGAACACTTTTTGGACAACATTCATTATCGGGTTATTTCAGTTTTTGCTCATCTTTTCCGGTGCTGCGTTAATCTTTAGTTGGCTTGGCGTGCCTGACGATATGATCAGAGTTGGCGTACCGTTTTTACAACAGAAGTCATTCGGTTATTTATTGTTGTTTACCTCGATTGGTTTTATTGGTTTTCTCCGGGCGATCAAAAATACCAAAGTACCTATGATTGTTACGCTTGTCGGTATCGGTTTATTTACCTTATTTGATTATGCGCTTGTACTGGGTAAATTTGGTTTTTCTGGCTGTGGACTGTATGGCGATGCACTGGCAACAACGATTCAGTATGGCGCAATGAATATTATGTTACTCGCTTACATCTTGCTCAATCCTGATTATAAAAAATACTTTAAGCGTATGTTTTTCAGTGTTTTTAATGTTAAACAGATGCTTCATCTTTTGCATTTGAGTACGCCAATTTTAATAGATAAATGTACCTTGGCATTTGCAGCGGTATGGCTATCTAAGATGATCACCGTGCTTGGGCCAAAGGCGATAGCAACGTTTGTTGTTGTAAGAGATCTTGAAAAGTTTGCAATGCTTCCGACTATGGCGTCTGCCACCGTACTTACTTTTTTGGTGAGCAATCGCCTTGGTGCGCGTGATTTTAACGGAGTTACCGTAAGTATAAGAAAAATGATGTTATTGACCTCGCTGACGGTTATGCCTCTTTTGCTTCTATTGAGTTTTAAGGCACATTTTTTTGTGCAATTCTTCGATCCTAAAAATCAATTTGTAGATTTTACGATACTTGTTTTGCCGGTGATCAGCTTGCTTGCTATCTTTGATTTTACCCAGATTATTTTTGCGGCAGCGCTGCGCGGCGCTGGTGATGGTGGCACCGTGATGATTTATCGTGCCATTGCAGTCTTTTTATTCATGATTCCCGTGACATACTGGCTAAGTCATCTACCGATGGAAAATATCGCTTTGAAGTTTATCATGATTTACGGTAGTTTCTACGTGACGACCGGGCTTATGAGTATTTCGTACTGGTTCTACATGCGTAGTGACAAGTGGAAACATCGGGATGTGTAGTACAGGCAATAATATAAAATGGACCCTGAAACGAGTTCAGGGCGACATTAGAGAAGAAGACAACCGTGTCATCCTGAATTTATTTCAGGATCAATGATGATAAGGATGCCTCATGACGACATTTAACAAAGAAGAACTTCATAAAATTGCACAGCTTTCGGCCCTCAAGATTGATGAGAGCGAAGTTGATGCGTTTGTTTCTCAGATGGGAACGATTTTAGAATTCGTTGACCAGCTTAAACAGGTGACGATTACAGCACAGGCGCAACAGGTATGCAATGTTAATGTGATGCGCGAAGATAAAGCGATTCAGCGTCCATCTGACGATCTTCTTGCCCTTGCCCCTGAGCGTGACGGGCAGTATTTCATTGTGCCAAACATCTTAGAAGAGAAGTAGGGGAACTATGAAATCATTTATGACAATTAAAGCCCTGCGCGAGGCGCTTGATAAAAAAGAGTTTTCGGCGGCAGAAGTAAGTTCATTCTATCGTGCGCAGATTAAAAAACACAACACGAAGCTGAACGCAGTCATTGAGACCTTTGATGGTGAATCTTTAGCAGATGTCGCCCCGGCGAAGGCCGGGGTCCAGACAATCATCTCGAACTTCGAAGTTTTACCAGAAAGCCTGGATTCCGGCCTCCGCCGGAATGACGATTCGACCGGCCCCCTGAGCGGTATCCCATGTTTGGTTAAAGATCTTATCTGTCAAAAAGACCATATCTCTTCAGCTGGTTCAAAAATTCTGGCAAATTATGTTGCACCTTACGATGCGACGGTTATAGAACGTATAAAAGCTGCCGGTTCGTATTCACTGGGCAGAGCAAACTGTGATGAATTTGCGATGGGCGGTTCCGGTGAACATTCAGCTTACGGACCAACATGCAACCCGTGGGACCTCGAGCGTGTACCTGGTGGTTCAAGTTCTGGATCCGCGGCTGCAGTTGCCGCCGGCATGGTTCCCTTTGCGCTAGGAACCGAAACAGGTGGCTCAGTGCGTCAGCCATCGTCGTTTTGTAACCTTGTCGGCCTGTATCCAACGTATGGACATAATTCTCGTTATGGGATTATTCCCTTTGCATCATCAAACGATCAAGTTGGGCCGATTACCCACACGGTCTACGACAATGCTTTGATAACCTCAATTCTTTCAGGCCATGATAACCGTGATTCGACATCGATTGCTATGGGGCCACAGGATTATACCAAAGGACTTGATGGTAGATTTCCAGCGGGTTTACGTATCGGCGTGATCAGAGATTCGTTGGAAGCTGAAGGCGTGGATAGCCAGGTGCGAGCAGCATTTGAAGCATCGGTTGAGCAACTTAAAAAGAGCGGCGTGACGGTAAAAGTTATCGATCTACCAAACTTGAAATACGGCATTGCCGTGTATTTCATCATCTCCCGCGCTGAGGCCGCCTCAAATCTTTCGCGCTTTGATGGAAGTTTGTACGGTATGCGTGCCAAAGAAAAAGACAACTTATTTGAAATGTATCTTAAAACGCGACAGGAAGGTTTTGGGGTTGAGGTTAAGCGTCGAATCCTGACAGGCAATTATGTGCTATCTGCAGGGCATCGTGACGCCTACTATACCAAAGCTGCGCAGGTCCGGTCATTGATTCGTGCAGAGTTTACCGAAGCCTTTAAAGAGGTTGACGTGATGATAAGTCCAACAGTCTCTATGTTGCCGTTTAAAATTGGCGCGTTGTCGCATGATCCCGTGGCAATGTACATGGCCGATTATTTTAACGTTCCAAACTGTGCTATTGGAACACCTGGTCTGTCAGTTCCTTGTGGGTTTTCACGCGAAGGCCTACCGATTGGGATTCAATTCTTGGGCCCTCGACTCTCTGAAGCGCTTTTATATAAAGTTGGACATGCATTTGAAAGTTTAAACGATTATCACCTTAGACACCCGGCAAGTTATGGATAACAAACAATTTTGGCAAGAGACATTTGCGATTAAAGATAAGCGGTACCATCGATTTATGTCGGCGCCACTTGATGGCATTACCGATTCTCCTATGCGTCGAATGATTCGAATCTTTTCACCTAGCGAATTATTATTTACTGAAATGCGTCACGTGGCCTGCGTTGCCAACGAGCGTGATGGTGCATCATTGCGCTATGATCCTGTTGAACAGCCTTTGGCATTTCAATTTTCGGCGAATAAAACTGATTTTATTGATAAGTCGGTTGAGAAAGTAATTGAAAAGGGATTTGGGCACATTAATCTGAATTCCGGTTGCCCGGCCCCCGTCGTTACCAAATCTGGTTCTGGATCTGCATTGATGGGCGATGTGCCGCGGCTTGAAACGCTTATAAAACATTTCATCAAAGCGATTGACGGACGTGTCCCGTTTACGCTTAAAATTCGTGCAGGATTTAAAGAAAAAAATGCGCTGCATGTTGCACAGATGGCGCAAGAGTGTGGGGTTGATTGTGTGATTGTTCATCCGCGAACCCAGCCAGAAGGCTTTGCATCGCGCCTTGATTTTGATCTAGTAAAAAAAATCAAAGAGACGTTAACGATACCCGTTGTCTTTTCAGGAAACATAAGTTCATTTCAGGCTGCCGAAAAAACCTATAACCTGACAGGGGTTGATGGATTTATGATCGGGCGTGCGCTGTGGGGAACGCCATGGAAGATTCGCGAGATCACCGATGCCGCCCAGGGCAAAGAGTTTGTGGTTGATGCAGCCGCGATGCTCAACTATACGCGCATGCACCTTGATTTGAACGCCGAATTTTATGGTACCTATGGCTTTGGAATGTTCAAAAAACAACTCGGCCAGTACATTCGATTTATTCCAAACGCAGCCGAATGGCGCCAGCGTTTGTTGCGATCGAAAACTGAGATAGAAATGCGAGGAGTATTGGAAGAGATGGTATATGAATATGGGAAGAAAGACTGAGGTAATGGCACCCTTGTTAAAGAAAATTATAATTCTAGTCTGTTTGGTAGGGCTGACTTTTTTTGTTGCGCAGCGAGCATTTTTCTTTGATTCTGCCGGCATTTTTGAGCAATGCGCGGCTCGTATTAATTATCCGTTTATGCGTGTGGCAACAATGGTGACCGATTATGTGCATCGGCGGGCTGAGCGTCAGCTGAGCTACCAAGATTTGAGTGAGCGCTATCGCCAACTGCTTGATAAGTATAACAATGTCTGTGCGCAAAATATTCAGCTATGGGCGATGCAGCATCATGAATCGATGAGTAAAGAGTTGCGTGAGTTTGCCCAGCGTTATTCGTTGCAGCACTTGGTACTTGCGCGAATAGTAGTACGTAATTTTTCTGAGCATGAGCAGTATGTTTTGATTAATCGTGGTGCAAAACACGGCATAACAAAAGATATGGTTGCACTCTATAAATTTCAGATTTTGGGTAAAGTCACTGAAGTATTTGAAGACTACAGTAAGTTATCACTTATTACTGATGACAAATGCAAGGTTGCAGCCTATACCGCGACATCAGATGCTGTTGGCATTGTTCAGGGCGGTAATGGCGTCAATAAATGCCTCTTGCAGTACGTGGGACATATACAAGAAGTGCATGATTATGATCTTGTACTGTCGAGCGGGCAGGGGCTAATCTTTCCTGAAGGATTTTGTCTTGGTCGTATCAAGCGCCATGAACTGAAAGAACATGAATTGTATCATATTATAGAGGTTGAACCGTTGTATGATATGCGTACGATCCAATGCTGCCTACTGCTGAACAGAGCTCAGTTAAACCTCTTCTAGTAATTTAGATTTTTTTCTGTCACAATAACTTCATATATGTGCGCCTGTAGCTCAATTGGATAGAGTGTCGGACTTCGAATCCGCAGGTTGCAGGTTCGAGCCCTGCCAGGCGCACCAGCAAAGTGAAGGGTTATTATGCGAATCAGAGCACTCGATCAAAAAATAGTTGCCGATATTAAGCAACGGCTTATCAAGACCTATAATCCTCTCGAAATCTATTTATTAGAACCGCATCGTGAAGATGAAGTTGATATCGATATCATGGTTATCCTTGATACGGCTGGTATTCAACAACGTTATGATCTCATGGCCGAAGGGCACAAAGCCCTTATTGGCATTAAAATCCCAAAAAATATTCTTGTCTATACAAAAGAGGAATTCGAAGAGTACTCAAAAGATGCTTCAACCCTCAGCTATGTAATTAAACAAAATGGTAAACGTATCTATGCAAAAGCATGAGCACTGGCTGCTCATCGCTCAAGAGGATTTGGCCTCAGCTAAACATCTCTTTTCAGCATCACTCATAACGACACTTTTCCATATTCAACAGTGTGCTGAAAAATCTTTGAAAGCTTATCTTGTGTTCAAAAAGGGATCAGTTATTAAAACTCATGATTTAGTTAGGCTTGTTGATATTTGTATGGAGCTTGATGAACGTTTTGAAACCCTTCGATTATTAGCTGCTGTTCTCACACCCTATGAAACCGCTGGAAGATATCCAGATTCTTCTTTTGAAAAACCAGACCAGGAAAGAATACAAAAACTTATCGAACAATCTGAGTATGTATTCAACTTTATTGTTTCTAGAATGTGAGATCGATTATGAATAAGTTATTGCCATTATTATTTGTTTCGTTTGCTATTGCTACCACGCCCTTTCAACCTATATATTCTTGTCTTTCGAAAAAAGAAGCTCAACAGGCTCGTCGAGTAGCTACACAACACGAAGATTTTTTGGCTACCCATTTTGATCAGTGCAAGGATGCCGCTTCAACATGGAGCTCTCACGCACCCAAGAGCCAGGCTTTGATCTGTTTATTAATGGTCTACTTGCTTTTGTCGCAATCGTACGTAGATGCATTGCCAGATCAACCTACTCAAGGCAATGGGCATCAAGTTCAGCGCCACTACGTTGCTGAGTCTCTTGGTACGTGGTTATGGCGATTACACAATGAGGCGTGGGGAGAGACATTTCATCCAGATAAACAACAACACACCGTCGAAGAATTTATTAATGGGCTTGTATCGCGTTCAAGAGCAGAATACGAAGATGATTATGATGATGAAAAAAGGAATAATGCAATAATTGATTATTTAGAAGAAGCAGAGGGATGGGGGTTTGCGGTCGAATCTTTTTCTTATGCAGAAGGTGGTCTTGGTGTGAGAGCCAAGTTTGTTTTGAGACATTTTTTAGCACATAACGATCCTTCAGTAGATAATCTTTTTTCTGGAGGTGCAAAACTGGCCCAATCATTAGCAAAGATCCACAGTATTATTAGCAACCATGATGTCGTATCATACAACATGTTTGGTACTGACAGCGCATGCGCTAGCGGTGGTATTAGGCCATGTTTTGATTATACAGAAGAGGTGTCTTTTGTATTTAATCTCCCACTACTGCACCGTAAGTATCGACGCATCAACATTGTACGACCACACAATAATGTGCCTCTCAATGCAGAGCCATCCAAAGAAACGCAGCAAGAGCACCGCGAAGATCTTTAGAGAGGAAGCTAATCGGTATAACGTTTCAACGAGCTTCCCGATGGTTACGTTGTGCAAAGAACAGAACATTTTTTTTTGACCATGTGCTCTTTTTCTTATATTATTCGTTTCAGGTGCGGGCTGTTCAGGCAACAACTAGTGTAACATTGCCAACGAACTTCTTGATGGCTTCCATGAGGAACGTATCAACGGTAAAAGTTCTAAAATAGCCTAGTATGGCGCACCATACTTCGCTCGGGTGGGTAGTGTGAAAGAAATCTTAGGGAGAGTAGAAAATCAAAAAAATGTGTGTGCCTATAGCTCAGGTGGATAGAGCGTGAGATTCCTAATCTCAAGGCCACAGGTTCGAGTCCTGTTAGGCACACCAGTCCTCATTTTTCTTTACAGTTTAATATAAATGGGAAAAATACGGTGAAGGTAAAGTTTTTATATAACGCCATTGAATTGGTTCTTTTGTTGCTTTTTATAACAACATCTTGTTTTTCGATTGAAGTCTATCCAGGCGTCATATATGAGAACGTTATTAAGAAAGATCCGAATCTATCGATTCATATTGCTAAAATTGATCCGTCAAAAGTCTCTATTGTTCTTGCTGCTGCCCATGGTAAGTGTAATGACACAGAACGTGTATCTCATATGGCAAAAGAAAAAGATGCAATCATGGCAATCAATGGAGGATTTTGGGATTTTGGGCAGAAAAACAAATATTGGGATTATTTGGTAAAAATAGAAGATTGCTTTGGCCTTAGCGTAAGCAATACATTCCCTGTCGCCAACTTAAAAATTAAAAATAAATGGTTTTCTCTTTCAAATAAAAGTACCGGATGTATCGGTTGGCATGATGCAGACCAACGGGCATGCTTGGGAACTCTCCAGATTGCCTGGCAAGTTCAAATCAATGGAAAGCTATATCCAGTTGTTGAAATTAATAAGCCTTACGTGCCAGGACCAGTTATTTATACGACGGCGTACGATAGTGTATCTCCAGGAAAAGATGAAGTGACAGAAATCATTGTTGAGCATAATAAAATAAAAAAAGTAATTTTACATGGAAGTGGGGGAACTGTTATTCCAGACGATGGTTTTATTTATGCAATAGAACGTCGCTATTTGGATGGTGCAGACCTGCCATTTTTTGCTGTTGGTCAGGTTGCATCAATTGTAAAAAACTATAGCAATAAAAAATATGACTGGGACAAGCTTGATTATCTATTGGGGAGTACACCCCTTCTTATGGAAGATGGTCATATTACAAAAATGGTTTTAGGTTCTCAAAGTAGCTTTTTTATAAAACGCCATCCAAGAACGGCAATTGGAGTTCTTGAAAATGGGAATTGGGTTATGGTTGTTGTTGATGGAAGACAAGAGCAGAGTTGTGGAATGACATTGTTAGAGTTATCCCAATTCATGCAGGCGTTAGGTTGTAAAGACGCATTAAATCTTGATGGCGGAGGCTCTTCGGTCATGATTGTAAAAAATGAAGTAGTTAATTCACCCGCTGGCAGGGAGTGGGGGCTTTTTAAAGGTGAGAGGTTTGTTTCAAATGCAATAGTGGTTTGTAGAAATTAAAGTATAGTTCTGCCATCACGTAACCAACAAAACTCTTGAACTGTGCCATGATAGTCAGATCGACGGTAAAAGTTTCCAGCCTTCACTAAAGTTGCGGCGTGACAGGCTAAAATAGGATAGGATGGCACACCAGTCTTCTTGGAGATGTGAAAAGATCTATAAAAATAATTGATAGTGAGTGTTAAAAAGTTTAGCCAGTTTTTGTGCCAACTTCTTTCCAATAACTCGCTTACCATGCTCCATCTGAGAGACATGACTTTGGCGAATATTGAGTTTTTTAGCGAGTTCAACCTGTGTCATTTCATCGCGAAATCTAAAACCGCGAATAGTGACACCGACTTTTCCATATTTCTGATCGAGATCTTTAAAAACTTCGTCTGCAGGAATTAGTTCGTCGTCATTTTCATTGACCTGAATTGATGTAAGAAACTTAAGAAGTTGAGGAGACATTCGGCGAGGAATTACGAATTTCCTTTTTGGCGTTCCTGGTACAATGATTTCAATACTATCTTTAATAAGGGGCTTTTTCGTGTGTGCCAACATAATACACCTCAATAATTTTAACTTTTTTATCTTTTACTTCCCAACATGCAACATACGTTGGACGTCCGTTTTTTAGGTGGCAATGGTATAGAAACTCGGTTCCTTTGAGCTTCCCAAAATTTTTCCAGTTGTGGCGCAGTGGACCAAATTCTCCGATATCTCTGGCCAAAGCTCTTGTTGTTTCTTGAACAGCTATTGGCAAAGCATTTAATTGTTTCTTTGCCTTGTTTGTAAAATAGACATCCCAATTCACAATGCCACTTCCAATTTTTTGCTTTCAAATTTGTTTGTCACATAATAGCGTTATTAATATACCATATTTTGGAATAAATCAATAAAATGGAATTCAGTTCCGAGGTTACATATTCTCAATATTCTTATATCATTCGTTTTAGTTGGTTTCTGGTATTTATTGTTTCTAGGATATGAGCTCGATTATGAATAAAATAGTGTCGTTATTGTTTGTTTCGTTTGCTATCGCCATAACGCCATTTCAGTCAGCGTATTCGTGCCTTTCGAAAAAAGAAGCTGAGCAGGCCCGTCGAGTGGCGCAGCACCACGAAGATTTTTGGGCTACTCATTTTGATCAGTGCAGGCATACTATTCCAACATGGAGCGCCCACACACCCAAGAGCCAGGCGTTGATCTGTTTGTTTATGGTCTACTTACTTTTATCCCAATCTCACGTAGATGCTTTGCCGGATAAATCTACTCAAGGCAAAGGACATCAAGTCCCGCGCCACTACATTTCTGAAAGTGATGCTATGTGGTTAAAACGATTACACGAAGAAGCGTGGGGAGAGACCTTTCATCCAGATGAACAACACCACACAATCGAAGAATTTATTGGTGGGCTTGTACGGTGTTCACGAGAAGGCGGGGAAAAAGCAGTAATCGATTTTTTGGAAAAAGCCGAGGGATGGGGTTTTGCACTTGAATCTTTTTTCTATACAGAAAGGAATGGAAGAGCGTATTTTGTTTTGGGGTATCTTCTAGCGCGTAATGATCCTTCAGTAGATAATGGATCGTCTGTGGCAGAAAAGCTGCAACAATCAATATCAAACATTCACAGTATCGTTAGCAATCATGATGTAAGTAATTTAATCTCTTCCGCCGCCGGTTCATGCTTTAGCGGCAGTATTAGGCGATGTTTTGGCTTTGCGCCATCTGTGTCTATGACTCTAGAAATTCCATTAGCGTACAGCAAGAACGTACACATTAACATTGTACGGCAACGCCATAATGTGCCCCTCGATGCTGAGCCATCCAAGAAAACACAGCAAGAGCATCGCGAGGATCTTTAGAATGGATACGACAATGAAATGTAGCAATTGCGGCAGAGAAATGGGATTGGCAGAATTTTTAACCTATGCCGAAGCATATTTTCTAAAACTTATAATTCCAGCAACGGTCCCTTTTTTAATTGCAGCTTTAGCCAATGAGATTTCTAATAAAACAAAAGGAGCTGTTGTTGATGGTCAAACAAGAGGGGTAATTGATCAAAGCATGTCAGGACTTGCCAATAATTATTCAATCGCTTGTCCGCATTGCAAAAAAATTGACTGGTACCCAGCATCAGGACCAAGGCCAGAAAAGTTAGAAGAAAGTGAAGATATCGTAAGTTAAAAAGTTTTACGAGGGGGGATGATGAAGATCGAAAATAGAGTTCTTGTTTGTTGTGCTGCGGTTGGCCTTTTCCTAACTTCTTTGTATGGTAACGACCGAGTTAATCTCAACGATCCACAAGTTATTAAGCAGCAAACAGAAGATGTTATGGCGTTTGTTGCCATCAGTGGACCATGGAGGGATACCATTGAAAAATATGTCCAAAAAAACGGAATTAATCTCGAAATTAAATGTAAAAATTGTACAACAAGACGTCTGTCGCTTGGTGAGTTTGATGGTTGCTTGTTAGCGTGGATTACAAAAGCTATCTCTGACGGACACGAAGCATTTCAAAAAAACAAAATACTTGTGGAAAGGTTCTTAAAGCTACTCTCTGACGATGCCCCTTCTGAAGAACTCATAGTCTTTATGGTTAATGTTTCAAACGATATGAAGGAAGAGTGCAGCCATTGTCATGGCGTTGTCTGGGAAAAAATAGTTTAAGTTGTTCAATCAAACACTGGTGTGACGTTGCCAACAAATTTTCTGATGGTCTCCATGAGTAAAGTATCAACGGTAAAAGTTTCCAGCCTTCACTAACGTTACGGCGTGACAGGCTAAAATTTCTGGTTCCCTAGTTTTCCCTTAAAAGTGTTTGTATCCCATCTGAATCTAAAACGTATTGAAAATAAAGCTTATCAAACGAAATGCCGTATGAATTTTTGCGATCAGCCGGGGCATCGCCGATTTTCTGGAAGCCAACTTTTTCATAAAAGGCCAATGTTGCTTTATTGTTTTGTTTAAAAGGATAGACCTGACATCGAGTTATGCCATCAAATGCTGAAAGTGCTGTTCTTATGAGTTTTTTCCCGACCCCTTGGTTGCGGTAATCTTTGGCGACAAGCAGCAGAGCAATTTCCATTGTTGTATCGTTTGTTTTTTCACCGAGTATCAGCCCACAATACTTTGTCGTAGTGGTATCCGAAGCAATGATGAGTTTTTGTTTGTTGTCATGTGCTGTGATAGCATTTTTGAAAATGTTGGCGTCACAATAAACTTCATTTTTCAGAGATTGTTCTGCTTGTTGGCCCATTGTGGTATCGTGATAACAGTTTTCATACATCGGTTTGAAAAATTCCATGCTTACGTCAAGGTCAAGGGCAATTATTTTATCAAGATCGCTTATGGTTGCGTGACGAATTTCAATTGAAGCGTCTAGCGTTTGTAAAAGTCCAAAAGCTGCGATGATGACTATTTTAAAAAGCATTTTCATATCTTCCCTATTCACAATCCTTTTTTCGATATACCTATGTTTTTCTAAACCAAGGTAGCAAGGGTTGTGTTTTTTTAACAAGAAAAGAATTTTATGCTGTCCTTATCGCGAAGTGTTTGAATTTCCAATAACTTTGTTTTCGCTGATAGCTCTGCGACGTGTACGTCCGACAAAGTGCGCTATGACAAGCGAGACCATGGAAATGCCAAACATGACCGTTGATTCAAACATAAGGCACCATTGTGCTGATTGAGTGATAGACTATTAGAGTTTATGCACAATAAAAAATGATCAGAAAAATGTGGTCAATCCTTTTTAGCCGATTAAGCTAAAAAATATAACAACAAAAAAAGGAGACTGACCACATGACGATCATAGAAAAA
>JBAYHB010000017.1:0-13442 GCA_041666365.1 Candidatus Babeliales bacterium
ATCGATTCAATAAGGTTTTTCGAGATGTTGCTGCTTTGTATAATTTCGTGAATTTTGCTTAGGCGAATATAGTCAAGTGGAGGCCCGTCTTTTTAAAAAAAATTATTGTGCATAAACTCTATTCAAATTTCCAATCTACAGACACCACATATCACCAATCAAAATAACTTTTCGACTTGAGGACTGTCGATGCTGGCTGGGCTTTGGTTGCATGGAAGAGACATATTAAACGCTTGTGCCTGTTTGGCAATTGATATTCTTCTCTCTAGGTCCCATTTTTCTTGTTTGAGTGCTTTTATGAACTGATCAGGAGTTAGCGTGTTGATGTCCATATGAAGTATCAATTCTTCAATCAGAAGGATTGGTATGGCAGCCATAATGCCGAGGTAGAATGAGTTATCTGTCTTTGCGAAAGAGTTAATAGCCTTGATACCAGCCCCTGCCAAACCACTCGCTAAAATTAAGCCGAAAGCTTTCTGAGCGATACTCAAAGCTCTCCCTTGGGCTGGTGCAATCATTTTGTCGGCAATAATTTCGTCAATGACTTTCACTTGTGCTTTAAGTTTTGTAATCTCCGCAGCCCAGTTGCAAGGATCACATCCCTTGGATTGATCGCATTGGTTAGCTTGCACAAAAGATTGATCTTGCGTCGCCTGTGCTGCAACGTGAGCACCAAAATTGGTTTGTGGTGTACAGATAAAAGCAAGTGCTAACAAATATGGCAATGTCTTCTTCATTCGAACTCCTTTCTTATTCCGACGAATGGTTCGTTTGGCGCAGCGTTAGTCTGCATTATCGCATCTTCTTCTATGTATGTTTGAGCCTTACGGCCATCTGCCGTCTTTGGTGACACGCCGACGATAATACGATACCATGTGTTCGCTTCAGTTGGGCCTGCTTCAGCCTTCCCCCCTTCAGTAGACTCTGCGACGATCTTTGATAAAGTACCGTCATACTCTACTGTACGCCTTTCTCTGGCGGGAATAATCACCGATTCACACGGTTTATCTCCCTTGTATAGAGTTACTGTTATTGGGCCGTTATGCGGGAACAAATTTATAAAGTATTTCGCATGAGCACTAGGCTGTTGGCTACAGGTACGGCATATGGGGTCCACCAAAGGATCTGGGTATACAGGCGTAAAATCAGCATAAGCAGCAATTTGATCTGCAGTAAGATGAATTCCCGTTTCTTCTGTCGCAGTAACGGTTTTACCTCCAACGAATGTTATCGATAATGTTTTTATGATTCCTGGTGCTGGGTCAGTGAACTCTCGATTAAAGAATCTCCCCTCAATGTCAAGCGCACCATGCAGATGCTTTTTGTAGAAAAGGATGAGGGCATTTATCATTCCAGTTACATCAACTTGCTTGTCAGGATGCGCAGGATCGCCATACCAGGCAAACGTAACTTGTGGCTTGCCGGCTTTGTTACATAAAGCTTTCAATTCATCCGCAGAAAAACGGAGTCCTCCTTCGCTGCCTTGAGTATACTTACTGCCATCAACAAACCAAATTTCATAACCATCTGAATGCAACGCTATTCTCGTACGAACATAACCGAGGTTGCGCATCAGGTCTTCTATATCAAGATATCCATTTTTACTAATCTGCCCAATGACCCCTCTTTTAACATCGTCAGTTATCACATGCCGATTCCTTAAGTCAGGCATGTATACTCCATGCCAGGCGAACGCGATTGCATCTTCGGGACGAATGGTAGCTTTCCCCTTTTCCATTACCCTTTTCGCCGCTTCACGTTTGTTAAGCACAGCGCGCGCATGCAAGTTCCAATTCAATGGGCTAATGCGCTCCCACCTGCTTACTGGCCTAAGATCTGTTACGAGAGTTCCAGCGTCAAGCTTATTGTCATCCGTAAGTTTATGCTCCAAGACCTGTCCATAGTGATACACAAACACTTTATCGCCAATAAGTTCATGCGCACGGTCCTGAAGACCTGCCGCCCTCAACGCCTCCTCCATCGCCACCACCGAGCCACCCATCACCATCAGCACCACGGCAACAAGCATCCATAAATTTCTGCAACATATCGTCATTTAACTCCTCGCCTTGTTTACATCTATTCGTCTACGATCAATGGACATCACATACCAGCAAGATAGAAAATGAGGAGAAACAAAGGCAAGGTTTTAGTTTCCACATACAAAATGTTAACTACAGTTCAAAAAACTCTTGCGCTGCTGTCGCCTATATATTACACTTTATTCATGGAAATTATGAATGCATATCAAATTATTTTTTATACCACCGACACTGGAAGCCAACCATTTGTTACGTGGCAAAAGAAGCTTGATACAAAAATTGAAGCGGTAGTAATCGGACGGCTTGCCAGAATTCGTAACGGTAATTTTGGTGATTGTAAACCGATTAAGGGTAGTGACGGTGTCTGTGAACTTCGCATAGATTATGGGCCAGGTTATAGAATCTATTTTGGGAAAAAGGGCGGGCGTATAGTTGTACTGCTTGTTGGCGGCGATAAGGGAAGTCAAAATCGCGATATTACAAAAGCCAAGCGCTATTGGCTAGATTTCAAGGAGAAACATGACTAAAAAGAAAACCTATGCAACCTATGACGAATTTTTACACGAACGTCTCAAAAATCAAAAGCTTGCTATCGCCTACTTAAATGAAGCATTACAAGACGACGATCGCAATGTATTTTTGATAGCACTCAAAGATGTTCTTGACGCACAGGGTAACGATATTTCAACACTCGCCAAAAAGGCTCATATTACAAGACAAAACCTCTATCGAATGCTCTCTCAAAAAGGGAACCCCCGCTGGAACAGTATCACCTCACTCATCGATGTAATGGGATTTCACGTTCAGCTCTCATCAAAATAACTATCTTGGGTTAGTCTTTTGCAACAGAGAGCACTTGCTCAAGCGAGCCATCCAAAACCTGTTGCGCCACATCAAGCAGTTCGTCGCCCAAGCCCTCTTCACGTAAAATCTTAAAGGCAACGTTTTGATCTGAAACTCCACGCTCAAGCTTGAACGGATACTGAATTTTTTCACCCGGCCGATCAATAACGGAGACTTTGTAGTTCAAAAAATTGCCGGTTGATTGTTCAAGGCTAGGAATTATTTTGAAGTGCGTATTGGTAATGCACATGCCCAACGGATTCTTGCCCAAAAGCTTAATCAAACTATACGCCGCAGCTTGTCCCTCAGCATGAGTTGTTCCATTAAAGACTTCGTCAATCGCGGTCAGCCCGAATTCATGCGGTTTAAGATCATTAAACATTTTTTGAACTTCACGAGCACGCAACACTCCCGCTCTAAAATGTGATTTTCCTGATGCGATGTCGTCGGTTATGTTCAGGTAGGTGGTAATCTTGTTAAAAGGTGTCAGCGTTAACGTTTTTGCCGGAGCAATCCCCAAACTCTGCGCAACAATAATCGCGGTTATAAACGCCTTGGTGATGGTTGACTTACCACCGGCGTTCGGCCCTGTGATAATCACGTTTTGAGGCTTTACCCAAAGTTGCCCAACCTCCAACGAGCTAGGCACCACTTTGTCTGCATCGATGAGCGGATTCCAAAAATCCCTTGCCAGAACTGCAGGCTTTTCAACCGAAAGCGGGTCAATGTAATATGGGAAGCAGAACGTTACACCCTTGTCTTTAAACTCTTTGTATAACTTTGCAATTGAAAGCTGCGCATCGATCTCACCAAGCATCACCATCATATCAACAAATTGCGTTTTAAGATCAGCGATCAGCGTGAAGGCTACTTTCACCCGCCCCCAATACATAAGCTTTGAATATTTTCCGTCAAAGGTCTTTTTTTCAAGCAGTTCAAGCAACAATTGTAAATCTTGCGATGTTTTTCCGAGCTTTGCCACAGACTCATTAAACGCTTTGACGCTTGGCATCAGTTGCAAAAATTCTTGGTCGCTGGTAACCAACTGCGCCATAGCCTTCAGGTTGTTGGTGTAGCGGGCAACATGCACTACTTTGGCATAATAATATTCATCACGATCACCTTCTGGGTGAAACATATGCAAAATGTCGTACAACTGCCAATAAATCTCCCTAGACTGACCATACATAGTGAAGCCGCCTTCAGAAAACTCTCTCCAACGCTTCCATTCGTCCTGCCCATTTTCTCTCTGAGCAAACATTTGTGAGGTTAAGAACGCCATTATGCCTATCGTTGAGAAGATCGCAAATCCTTTAAATTGAGTCAGGACCTTGGCATTAGGAACCCATCCTTTTATGCTATCGGGCAAATCGTTTGAAATATCATGGCCTAATAAGTAGAAAGTGGGTGCCGCCACAAGCCAATAAAGAAGCATTGCTTTGGGTATCAAGCCGAACACTCGTCCTTCAGCGTTGCGCGCTTCCCACGCAGCAGGACTTGTATTCATAAAATGCTCGAGGTCTTTTAAGGCAGTAACTTTTGAACTTAGTTGAAAAGGAATTTTGACTTTATCTTGTTCAACTTCCCATCGTGAAAGATAGTCGCCATACCAAAAAGAGAGCATAAGATTTTCTGATTCGACCAACGCCTTTAATGTTGTATCAAGCTCATTAAAAAGTTTTTCGTTACTGAGCAGGTGGATGGTAATCGCCTGTTGGTTCCTGAGTTGTTGTACATCGCTGGTTGGACTTACCACTTTGCGATAAAGGGCAACTTTGCCTGCCTCGGTTACGGTGCGATCAAGCTGGGCAGCAAGGTACAAATGCGGATTGGATTTCTGTCCGCACAGCAATTCAAGGTCTAACCATGTTACGTGATCAAGAACATCGGTGCGAGGTAACTGATTGTTTTCTTCAAACGTCGAGAGCAAGGTAAACATCGATCGACGACGCACAGCTGGGTCCGGGTGGAGAAGTTTGTTAAATTGCTCTTTAAGATAGGCGTCAAAATCAAAGTTGTCGTAATCTATGTCGCCGCGTTTTTCTTTTTTAACCTCGCTGATTGATTTTAAATTTTCTTCGGCAATAGCCCGGTACAAATTTGGCTTGGCAACACTCGCTCCATCCGCAGGGTCCTGGGCGCCTAAGAGCCCAATCAAACAACTGTGAAGCACCAATGATAAAATGTTTACGCGAATGCGGTTAAAAATAGTCATGACATCCTCCGCTAAAAATAGTAATTACAACTCAGTACGTCATTCCCGCCACTTCGACGCCGTTCGTGGTGAGGAGCCCGCAGAGCGTCTCGAATCCATTTGAACGGCGCTCAGGACAAGCTTCAGCGGGAATCTAGCTATTTCTTTTCCTGGATCCCCGCCTTCCAGCCGTCACTAGGCTATGGCGGACAGGCCGCGGGGATGACACAAGAAAAAACATTGCCAAAAAGTCAGCGTCTAATCTGCTGCTGCACCAAGCGAATTCTCAACGCCGTTCCAGTTATCAAGAACCTCTTGGGCACGTTTTAAGAATCCATCGCCGAAACCTTCGTTACGCAAAATTTTGAGCGTTATCACCTGATCAGATACACCAGGCTCAAGCGTAAATGGATACTCAAGTTTACCATCGGCCAGTTCGTGAACGATGACTTTATAATTTTCAAAGCGTTTTGTTAGTGCGAGCTTAGGAATGATATTGAAGTGGGTATTGGTGATACACATCGCACGTGGATTCTTACCAAATTCTTCGATCAAACCAAATGCGGCTGCTTGACCTTCGGCATGGGTTGTTCCATTAAAGACTTCGTCAACGGCCATCAGCCCGAATGTGCCTGGTTGTAAGTTGCTTACCGTTTTGAGAATATCTTGTGCACGCAAAACGCCCGCTTTAAAGTGCGAGTTACCGGCAGCGATGTCGTCAGTGATATTCAGATAGGTTCGAATGTTGGTAAACGGCGTAAAGGCAAGGCTGCGCGATGGCGCAATGCCCAAACTTTGTGCCAGAATAATATTGAGAACAAAGGCCTTGGTTACCGTTGATTTACCACCAGCATTTGGACCAGTGATAATAACGTTTGGAGCATGAGACTGCTTACCAACCAGACTGCATGGTCCAACGTGCAGGCTGCTTGAAACCGCTTTATCTTTATCAAGACATGGATTCCAGAAGTCATCTGCTATAGCCATCGGCTGATTGCCACCCTCGATAAATTGAGGGAAGCAGAAGGTGACGCGTTGGCCCTGAAATTCTTTATACAGCTTGGCGATCGAAAGCTGCGCATCGATTTCGCCAACTGCCAGCATTGCCTCAACAAAGCGTTCTTTGTGCTCCATCATCAAGCCGTAGGCAACAATAACGCGCCCGGCCAAATTTGTAAGATCGGAATATTTCCCTTTCAGGGTGCTGGTGTTAAGTAATGCGAAAAGATTTTTAAGGTCGCTGTCAGATTCATTAAGTTTTTTGAGTGTTTCTTTGAAATGAGCAACGGCTGGAACTTTATTGGCAAGCACAGGATTTTTTTCGAGAATGTCTGCAAGCTCGCGCAAGCTATTGATGTACTGAGCAACGTAAGCCATGGTTGCATGAAGCTTTTCTCTGATAAGCGTATCAATGCCAGGCTGTTTCCAAAATTCCCTGTAGGCATGTTTGGACATTTCATACAAAATAAAACAGCTGGTTGCCAAAGCAAGGCCCTTCTTTGAACAGAGATAAGCACCTATCATAGGAAGGTTAGTAGCGCCCGTCCACTTTACTTCGGCTATGTCATTTGTCGGGTTACCGTCTTTATCGTTTTTCACATGCCCAACACCGGAACCTATCTCGTGCAACAAGTATCCAATAGAAATAATCATTGCAATCGCTGAAAATTTCTCCCTAAACTGCTCATAGCGATGATTGGCCTCCATAGCAATGGAATTCTTATCAAGCCACTGTTTGAGGGCCTTTATGTGTACACTCTTTTTATCAAGCTCAAAGTCTGGTTGAAATTGGAATCCATCCAACTGTAAGGTATACAAATCATTATCATCCCAAAACGACAAGAGTACGTTTTCTGGCGTAACAAGTTTTTGTAGCTTCTGGTCAACTGTAGTAAACAGCTGAGTATTGTTAATGAGTTCTTGAACTACGGCCTGTTGGTCTCGCAGTTGGTTGATATCAGCTGAAGGGTTTACTAATTTTTTAAAGAGCATGATACGGCCAGCCTCAGTGATTGTTCTATCAAGAACGCTAGCAACATAGTGTTCAGGAGCTGACTTCGGCCCGCTCAAAAGCTCAAGATCCTGCCAGGTTACCTTATCCAAAACATTGGTTGAGGTAACGGTATGATCTTCTTCATATTTTTTAAGGAGCGTAAACATCCGCATACGTCTGGCGCTTGGTGATGGATTACATTTTTTCTTAAATGCGCTTTTAAAAAGACCAATAACTCCATTGGACCTAATTTCCGCATCAAGTGCGCTAATACCACCATCATTTTCCATTTGTCCAAGTGTCTTTAAATTTTCATCGGCAATGGTATGAAACAACGTACCGGGAGCGTTGTTGGTATCAATCACCAAGCCTTCGGGTTTGGCTACGTTGGCATAGGCCTGCACTCCACACAACAGTAAAAACGATAACGTAACGTTTCTCAACCAATTGAACAATGTCATGACAACCTCACATTTACTATGGTTTAAACTACCGATAATCACCATGGACTGAGTATACCAGCCAGGGTATTAGGCGCAAACGCCCTAAAAGTGGCATTTTTTGATGGATTTTGAACTAACCTTGATTTTTGACCGCTGATTGGCCATTATAAGTCTGAATTTCAGCCACAAACCTACAAGATTATCCGTGAATTTTAACCAAGGAGATCAAAAAAATGAACCGCTTTATTGATTATTTTTTACAGAACTGGAAAACAAACCCCCTACGCAAGCCTCTTTTACTTCGTGGAGCACGCCAGGTAGGCAAGACGTACGCCGTGCGGGAGCTCGGAAAAACCTTTCCTTCTTTCGTAGAGATAAATTTTGAGTCCAATAAAAGAGCAAAGAACATTTTTGACCAAGACCTTGATCCTGCCAGAATTCTACGAGAAATTTCGATCATCACCAACCAAGAGATTATCCCTGGCCGCACGCTCTTATTTTTCGATGAGGTTCAAACGGTTCCTAATGGCATTTTGGCACTCCGCTATTTTTATGAAATGATGCCTGAGCTCCATGTTATTGCAGCGGGATCATTGATCGACTTTGCAATTGAGCAGGTTGGTGTACCGGTTGGAAGGGTTCAGTTTCTATATATGTATCCCATGTCATTCCTCGAATTTTTAAGCGCTCTTGATCATACAATGATTATTAAAGAAATTTTATCTCATCCGGTCGAGCAAGAGGCAGCTGGCGTTATTCATGATAAAATTTTTGGATTACTCGGAAACTATGTAGCGGTAGGCGGAATGCCTCAGACTGTTGCCTGTTGGAAAACGATGCTCAGTGTCCACGCATGTGCCCAACTACCCCACTCGCTCATTGCTGCGTATCAATATGATTTTGTAAAGTATGGGAAAAACCAGCAAGTAAAGTATCTTGATCTTCTTTTTTCTCGCATCCCCCAACAACTTGGACGAAAATTTAAATACAGCCACATAGGTGATTTCAGAAAACGAGAGCTTGAACCTTGTGTTGACCTTCTCGTCACAGCAGGAGTTATACACCGGGTAGTACATACTGATGCACAAGGAATCCCATTGGGCGCACAGGCAGACTTTGATTCATTTAAACTGCTTTTCCTAGACGTTGGCCTAAGTCAATACATGCTGGACTTCAAGCCCGGAGAGTGGCTGCTCAACCCCTTAGAAGAATTTGTAAATAAAGGTATGCTGGCCGAATCGCTTGTTGGACAAGAATGTATCGCCTATGAGCATCCTATGAAAAAAGCACAATTATATTATTGGCAACGTGATGCACGAGGAAGTGAGGCCGAAGTTGACTACATCATCCAGCACGGACAAGATATTATTCCTGTTGAGGTAAAAAGTGGTACGGGACGAACGCTTAAGAGCATGCAACTTTTTTTGAACAGTCACCAGCAGAGCCCCTACGGCGTACGCTTTTCAACCAACAACTATTCTGTTCATGAAAATATTCATTCCTATCCACTGTATGCGGTTGCCAAATTCATTGCCGATGCCGACGAGGATGTAAAGGCTGCGCTGATGTACTTAGCAGAACAGTAACATAAGATATTGACGTGGCACTATTTAGGTTAAGAAAGGGTAAAAATATGCGACTTCCTTTAGTTCAAATAGGTAACTCGTTGGGAATTAGAATTCCTAAAACATTGTTGCAACAATGCAAATTCAAAAAAAACATTGTTGTAACGGTTGTTAATAACAACCTTCTACTTTCTGCAGACAACGGGCCACGAAAAGATTGGGAAAGTGCTTTTAAAAAAATGGCGGCTGCAGGCGATGATCAATTACTTGATCAAGAACTTCGGGTCTCAATTTTTGATAATGATGAGTAGAAATGGCGGGCTCGCCTCGTAAAAAAGCTTGGGACAATTTCAGACATTGAAGCTACTGCCGTTTTAAATACGCTACAAAAATTATTCGCTGAATAAAAAGTTTTTTGTCCGCATCAAAATTTCTTTGCAGGCAATGTTAGTTTTGAAAATGCGAAACATGCTTGACCGGCCAACCAAGCAGCCAACGTTTTGGCACATTTCGTCGGGCTTGCAGTTCCAGTATGTATGACAAAATCATGAGGTGGCAGTTTTAAAGCTATACCCGTAATGTTTTTGTCACCAAAGAATGTGTGAGCTACCTTCTCTTTGTCTTCTCGTGCTTTCTTTAATGCTTCCTGATCTTGATTTTTAGTATGACGTTCAAGCTGCTGGCAGACCGCATCAAAATCTTTTCTGGTAAGCACATCCAGTTTTTGAGGAAATGATAGATTACATGGCTGGTAGAATTCGAATAAATATTGACCAAACGGCATCGATAGGTCACGCTCTTCACTTTTGTTACCAGAGCTGTTTCGTTCCAAAACATTCTCAAGCAACTTGACCATTGGGGCATAGACGAGGACAAAATAAGTTCGCTCGCAATTCAATTCTTTCTTAAAACGCGTGTACTCGTTCTCATTTTCGAAGACTGTATCGATAATGACGTTGGTTCCTTCGGATACAAGTTTTTTCGCTTTTTCGATTAGGCGCTTGGTCGCCTCGCTTTCCCATACGTCATCGCTTTCATCAATCTTGCTTTTAATGTCTTCTGGTAAAGAATTAAACCACTCCCAAAATTCTGTTTTTCCATCGTAGTGATGCCCCATTGCTTCAAGCATCTCTTTGATAACTTGGGTTGCCTCGCTATCAAGCTGCAGAATCTCAATCGGTTGTTTCACAATCTTTTGCAGCTTTTTTGCCAATGTCGACTTACCAGAGGATGAGGTTCCGTTGAGGATAAGCGTCCAAGCAGTAGATATTTTCGCATCATCGGCTATTTTTTCATCCACCTTGGCCATTGCACTCACCAAAGCAACAGGAAATAGCAGAACTAAAATTTGAATTCGTTTTAAAATAGTCATCGTAAACCTCATATTTTTAACGTGTTTAAACCATTAATAACCACTATGGGTCGAGTGTACCAGATGGTAGAATTGGCGCAACCGCTCTAAAAGCGATAAAAAGGCCATATTTGGGTGGAAAAGTGGCAAAAATATGAACTTACAGTTTTGGGTTATGACTTGAATACGTCGGCAATCGCCTGCCAGCTCACAACATTTTTATACCCAGAGATCTGTTTTTTGTTTGCTCCATAAATCACATAGTCATTAATTACAACATCATTTGGCATAGATTTTTTCAAGTAAGTTAAGCCGTCAAAAAAGCGTGTGTTTATAGTTCGACTAGCTTTGATCTCAAGCGCAATCATCTTGTTGCCAAGATCAATGATACAGTCAACCTCATTATCAGCTTGATCTTGGAAAAAATAGACTGCCGGCTGGTGTCCATGGTTGTATGCTTGTTTTACAATTTCAGAGATAATAAATGACTCAAAAATATTCCCTCGTCGGGGGGACGTCACCAGATCATCTTGGTTCATCTTAAGCAAATAACAAGCAAGCCCTGGATCATAAAAATACAACTTCGCTGTTTTGACAAAGCGCTTGCTTAACGTTTTTTCAAATGGATGAAGCCGAAAAATAATATAACTGGCTTCCAGAATAGATAACCATCGCGCAACGGTCTGATCACTGATACGACATTGACGCGCAAATTCGCTCATGTTTATGCGCTGTCCCACACGCTCTGCGCACATCATTAAAAAGGTTTGAAACGTAGCTAAATCTCCAACATGGGTTAACTGCCTGACGTCCCGTTCTAAGTAGGTGCGCACATACTGGCTATACAGTCTTTCTGGTGGCGTTTGTTTTGTGTAAATTGCAGGATAAAGACCTTGAAATAAGAGTGGCTCTATTTCATCAGGCAATAGGTTTTGATCCGAAAGCTCTTGGCTACAAAGCGGTAGCAATGTATGCAATGATATCCGCCCCGCCAGAGATTGGGTGATCGCCTGGTTCATAAGGAAATTTTGGGATCCAGTTAAAATAAAAAAACCTTGCCGCTGCTCAGCGTCGACAGTTGTTTGGATATACGACAACAAATCTGGCGCATATTGGAATTCATCAATAATTAACCCCGCTTCATTGCGATGGAGTTGTAAAAAAGTTCTCGGATCTTCAATTGCAGCAGTTCGCTTATCGACATCTTCGAGCGATACATACGCATGCTGAGCAAATATCTTTTTCGCCAACGTTGTTTTTCCAGATTGACGCGGTCCAAGAATCGCCACCACAGGAAAGTACCTGGCCCCCTCAATGATATCTCGCTCAAGTATTCTAGAAATAAACATGCAAACTCCTTTTTTTTGCGGGTCGTATAGGCCTTGTTGCCTTTTCATTGATATCACCTTGCCAGAGGTCATTCCCGCGAAGGCGGGAATCCAGATAGTACTAAAAGCTAAAGCTCGAGATGAAGGCCTGGATCCCGTTTTTCCGACTTCGCTAAAGCTACGACGGATAGGTCAACGGGATGACAAACTTGGCAACAAACTTAAGCTTAACACACAATATCGGATTTACAAGCACCAAATATCGAATTTTCTCCACCCAAATGTCCGAGTTTTCGCTACCTAAATATCGAATTTTCGGATATTAAATGTCGAGTTTTCACTGATTGCGTCAAAAAGAGGCAAAAAGCGGGCTTTTTTCTATATGAATGAAACTTTTATCGACTTTTCCGCGCTTGAAGAAGGGGTGGTTGAATAAAATAATTTATTATTGTAACATTTAATCATGGTGGTTATATCGAAAATGGATTCAATCTCGGAGGTTATTATGAAACGTACTACTACTTTACTCTCTTTTCTCGTTGTAGGCCTGGCCTTTATCACTGGATGTGCGCGCTACAAAGTCCAACCGCTCGGCAAAGCCGTGCTCAACATCCACTCACCTGCAAAAAGAAAGCCTACCGTTTTTGCGTATCACGTGTTTACCAAAGCTGATTGTAAGCGCTACCTTGACCGCGATGTCCTGAAGAAGGGGTATCAGCCGGTCCTTATTACGTTTACCAATAACACCAAGCGCTATTTCAGAATTAACCGTGAAAATATAAGTTTACCTACGGTGCCAGCAGCTCAGGTTGCACGCGCTGTCCACACCTCTACACTCGGGCGGTCATTGGGGTATGGTGTCGCTGGTCTTATCGTTTGGCCATTGCTCATTCCAGCCGTTGTTGATGGTGTAAGATCATCTCAAGCAAACTATAAATGTGATCAAGACTTTGCAGCCAAAGAACTGACCGAACATGTCGTTGGGCCTTTTTCTACACTCAATGGATTGATTTTTGTACCAAAAGAAAAGTTTGTCTGGAATTTTACGCTTGATATCATTGACGCTGAAACGGAACAAGCGTTTACATTAAAATCTGATACACATTTGGCAGGTGGATTCAATGAAGTTCGTTAATCGCGCCATCCTTTGTGTATGTCTGTTACAGGTGTGCAGCAAGGGGATCGAAGCAAAAGGTCTTTTCAAAACGATAGCGGGCATTGTGACAAACAACCCGATCAAACCGATTACCAAGATGGTCACGGGTCCAAATAATTTTATACCCCTCGATCCTCGTGATCTGAAAAAGGGTATCTTTGGTGAAAATTTCCACGTTGTTCAGAGTGGTGCACTCTACCGCTCTGCCCAACTATCTGGCCATGCACTTGATGGCTACATCAAACAATACCACATAAAAACAATCATCAATTTACGTGGCGCGCACCCTGACGAAAAGTGGTGGAAGGATGAAAAGGCCGTTGTAGACAAATACAATATCGCATATTTTAACATCCCAACAAGCGCTGCAACCCTGACAAGCAAAGAAAACATTGCCGCTATTCTTACAGGACTTACGCAAAGAGTTCAAATAGTTGATTAAAAGATCTAAGTCGCCTAATCAAGTCCATCAATTTTAGCTCCCTGAGGTCATTAAGAGCTTGTTCAGGATTTTCGAGTTTAAGTCG
>JBAYHB010000018.1:0-13390 GCA_041666365.1 Candidatus Babeliales bacterium
ATTATTCCTACTCATGGTTTTCACCACACCCTGCCTGCGCGGAGATCAGTCTGGTTATGCGGACATGTGGGTGCATCCAACGAGTAATATTGTTGCCGCACGTACCACCTTTCCGATTGGGCCGTCGTGGAGTACAAATCAACAGGTGCTTGCACTTTATTCTGTCCACAATACCAAAGAGCTCCTGCTCATAACAACAATTCCAGGTAATTTTACGACCGCTGCATGGAGTCCCGATGGAAGCTATCTTGCTATCGGTGGCGCAAGTATATCTATGGCCTATGGGGGCGAGAGTGGTTTTTTTAACACTGATAATTTGAGAATTTATCAGTTCAATGGCCTGTCGCTTCTTCCTATTGCCAGCTACAATTATCCACCGGGTTCCGGGGCTCAAGTTGTGAGCATTTCATGGCAGCCAGGACAAACAGCACCCTATTATCTTGCTGTATCATACACTGGAGCTGCGGGAACATATTTTTATAAGCTGCAGAAGCTTTCATTTAATGCATCAACAAGATCTATTTCGTTTATAAAAGGTCTTTTCCCAAGTTATGTAGGATCTCAGGATACTGGATATGTTTCGTGGTCTGCGACTGGCTCCTACTTGGCAACGACCTATTTTGATTCTTCAGCAAGCTCGTTGTTGGCGTACAATAGTACATTAACAACTTCGGCAGCAGCGTCAGTTGGTACAAAACCTTGCACTGCACTGGCTTGGAATCATGTTGATGACCGCGTTGGTGTTTCTACGGTTAACGCTACAGCCGATAGTAATGCGCAAACACGGATTTACAGTTGGAATGGAACGTCTCTTGCGTCTAAACTCGGTATTATTTCATCAGATGCAACTGGTTGGAATGGAGCTTTGTCGTGGAGCAACAATGACAACGATCTCTGTTTATACGCTGGCAAAGGATGCACGGCTGCCAATGGAGGTGTCAGCGGAGATCCAAATCCGATAAAAATATATGCCTATACGAAGGGATCTCCCGATACGATTACAACGGTAACAAGTTTTTCAGTCAATCCATCAACTGATGCCGTAACTGCGTACCCAAGCTTATCGGGGTCGACGAATGCTTATGTTGGACAATCTGCTCAAGGAAGTGTGGGATGGAGTGCACAAGACCAGTTTCTTTTTGCTGGATGTTATGGGACTCGGGCAACAGGACCTTATTCGCTAGGTACGAATAACAACGATCTGAGATGCTATGCGTGGGCGTTTACCTTGCCATTACCTATCCCATATACAAGTGTTGATTATGGAACAGTCAATGCTACGGATAGCACGGGGTCAAGTGCGACGGCGGCTGCCTGGAGTCCGGACGGCAACTATTTGGCAGTTGGCGGTGTTAACGCAGGAGCGGTTGGTGGCTTTAGTTCAACTAATCAGGTAAGAATTTATAAGATTAATGAAGATTTTAGCTTGAGTGCTGTGACCAGTTTTAATTATGGTACGGCAATAAATTCGGTTGCGTGGAGTGATGATAGTACGCACCTGGCCGTAGCTGGTACAGGTCCAGGCAATGATGGGATGGCTAATGGAATAAATGATTCAAATGATATTCGTGTCTATCGTTATTCTAATAGCGTAACAACATCAACAACAAGCGTAAGCTCAGGAGGAACAGTTAATTCACTTGCATGGCGGACAAGCAGCGGTGGAACGAAATATTTGTTTACTGGTTGCGCTGGCGTAAGTGCAGGAAATATCAGAGTTTATTCATTGAGCGGTTCAACATTGACTTCTGTTGTGCAACAGGGATACACAAGCAATCCGCAAATTTATTCGCTGGCTGTAACGCCATGGGCCAATGGGACAGGCTCCTATCTTGCGATAGGAACCGACAGGCAAGCGCAAGAGTTTCAAACGAATCAAGGGCAGTCTGCCTGTGCAGTATATTTATTTAATGGTTCGACGCTTGCGTTCAAGGCTTCGGTACAAGATGTAAGTGAGACTCCTGGTTGGGTTTATGTAACTCATTTTGGTTATAATACTTGGCTTTGGACTCCGGGAGGGGTTGATTTGTCTCCAGCTTTTCAGACCTCATATTTTAGATTTTATTTGAATACAAGGAAGGTTTGTTGGAGTCCAAATAAGATAAATGGGAACTATATCTTGGGGACGGCTGGATTATGGTATTCCCGTGGAGGAGTGTCTGCAGAGTGTACTGATAATACCGTCGAAACAGGAGTCCATTACACACGCTATACAAATCCCAGCACAACGGCCATACTACCTACATCTTCCAGAACCCCAGTGGTTAGCCAACTTTATAATCTCTATTCATTTAATGCATCAACGCCGGCATTAGTTCCATTCAATCAAATTGAGAGTGGTACAACGTGGAAAAACTACTATAAAACCTTTGCGCGTGGAATAGATTATGCTATGGATTTAAGTAGTAGTGGAAGTTCTTTATTAATTCATGCGGTTCCATCACTGTCTTATACCAAGATTGATTCTAGCGATCCTGGTTCAAGTTATGCACTTTCTGCAAGCTTGCCCGATGTATATGCGTTTGAACTAACTGGCACAGGGCTACGTATAGGTGCTCCAATGTTTGATTTTTCCTATGGAGCGACGGTAAAAGCAATTATTTCGCGGCCTGGTACAACCCCCCAACTTTTTGCAGTTGTTGGACAAAATCCGGCAAATGACGTAACAATGAGCGGTTTTGAAAATTATGATGAAATTAGAATTTATGGTATCCCAGGATGCTATCCGCTAGCATATGCAGCACAGGCCTTTGGTAATACGATTGATACGTATGATGTTACTCGTCCTGAGCGAGGTATGTCGGCTTCAATTCCAAGCAGTTATACGATTTCATCGGGTGAATCTGTGGTTGGCGCTGTTGATCTGGCCGGAGGCCTCTCCCCTGTTTCAACACTTTCTCCTATTCCAACGATAGCAACCACCCAGTCGTTGCATGATGGAGACCTTGATTTAACGCAAGGGTGTTTGCAACTTGACGGTTCATTAAAACTTGGGCCTGGAAGCAATATTCTGACAGCTCGATCGGTAGCTCCGTATGGCTCCCTTTATTTAAATGATCAAACATTATTTTTGGTTGGGGATACGGATTTGAGTACAACGGTTGAAGATCAACAAACTGCGGTGCAATTTTCGAGTCCAGGGACAATCGATGGGCTTGGGAATAACCTATCAATCGATGGCAACGTTGACCTCATACTCGACGGTGCGACCAGCTTGAATAAGCATACATTTAAGAATATGACCTTTGCCAATTTGTGGGATGCAAACATAGAAAGCTTTGGCGCTGGCATTTATGATGTGAGCGATGAGGGAATTATTCTTGATAACGTAACAATTTTGATTCAGCCAGGAAAAACGGTACGTTTTGCAACTCCATCGGTTACCATACGAGGAAATTGTACCATTGAAGGCGGTGGCACGTTTGCGCTAGGGGTTTTATCAGCATGGTACGGAGATCCGACAGACGAAACAAAGCGGATTGATGTAACTACAATCATTCGTGGGCAGCTTGCCAGCGGGGCAACATATGTTATTCCGACAAATTCTTTGTTTGGGCAAGATCCAAGCCCTGGCATACAAAAGAGGTTGTCAGTAACGTGGGACAATGGAGTAACATCAGTGTGTACGGAGGGTTATACGATGTATCTCCCAGATCCGTACACGAGTTATGCGACCATTACAACGGCAACATCGAATCTCTACGTAGCTTACGCTGGTGTGCTAACGAAAACATGTTGGAATAAAAATAACCCAGCGTATTTTGCCGTAACTGGTGATGGCAGCGGTTGTGCCAAGGCATACAAATTGTATGGGAATGACGGTGGGGCGGTAGGAGCGTTAGAACATACTCTTTCATTCACAACAGCATTCCCGTATTCCTGTGCATGGTCGCCGAATGGGCAGTATTTAGCTGTTGGAGGGGCTGTAGTGAATTATGTAACCGTAAATACTCAAATTTTTAATGGATCAACCTTTGCACATGTACATGATCTTGCAAGTACTAATTGGGTGCAAGCGCTGGCGTGGTCTGCTGACAGCTTGTATCTTGCCGTTGGGTATCAATCTGGTGCTGGTTGGAATATTTATGCTGTTAATTCAGGTTCATTTGATCAAGTGGGTTCAGTTAAATCATATGGTGGAACGATTGGCGGTATACGTTGGATTTCTACAGGCGGACATAGCTATGTGGCTGTTGCTGGAGATGTCGGATTATTTATTTATAGTTTTGATGGGTCAACAATTACCCAAACGGCAAGCAAGGATTGGGGGGAGGCCTTGATGGATGTTGAATGGTCTGCAGATGGTAAATACGTAGCCGTTGGAGGGCATGAGCCGAATTTTGTTGAGGGAAATATCTTAGCGGCAGATAATGTAAGAATTTATTCATTCAATAGCTCTACAGGAGCGATCACTCCAGTGATTGGCCGTCACTACGGAACGACGGTTCGAAGCCTTTCATGGAATCCTGTTGATAATCAAACGATAGTTGCAGTTGGTTCTGGTGCTGCAAATGGCGGAACAAATAATCCATTTACCGATACCAATCTTGTACGTTTTTATCAGTTTACTGGAACCACACTTAACGGGTTGGCAACAGCTACGCTCGATTCGCCGTTAAGGAATGTTGGCACAATGAATTCATGCGAATGGGATCCAACAGGGGTATGTGTCAGCCTTGTTGGATCAGCGGTTGATCGTGAATATTATGGTATTTTACAAACAAATATCATAGGATCCACTGGTGTAAGCCAACCGGCTATCACGATTGATTCCGGAGCAAAACTTTACGTTGGTCAGGGAACTACCTTGCAGGTGGGTACTATTAATTTTGTTGATAATTCCTCGCAATTATATTTTGATGGGGGAAATTTATTGAATACTAAATCTACAGGCCCAATGCATCTGACCAAAGGCATGCTGACCTACAACGGTTTGGTGACGATGAGCTCGCTGCATAATTCGCTTTTTGCCATCGGTGATGGTGCGTCTGTTGATAATGATTTACGCATTGTTGGCCAGGCAGCGGCAACACTTAAATTCGATCAGACAACTGGATGTACTGGATCAAGTACAATGTGGTATAGAAATATTCATTAGAAGAGGTCTCTAAGCATTTAATAACCCCGCTACCGAGTTCTTTTACAGGGGCTTTGCGGCGGGGTGTTTTACTGGGACTTTGCGATGCGTTACCCCCATTTTTATGCCAAAATGGTCTGGCGATACCCCTCTTTTTATACATTTTCATTGAAAAGTATGGGTTATTTTTATACATTGATTCCTCAACTAGTTGTATTGAACCCTCTATTTTTAATGGAAAAAGGGAGTTGATGAAACGGACGATTGATTATTTTTTATTGGAATGGAAGCAGCGAGAAGGTCGCAAGCCGTTGCTGCTCCGTGGTGCACGGCAAATTGGTAAAACTCATGCGATTCGTACGCTTGGCAAAAGCTTCCCAGATTTTGTTGAGATTAACTTGGAATTAAATGAAAAAGCGCGAAACATTGTAGAAAAGGATCTTGATCCCCACAGAATTATCCAGCAGCTTTCAGAGTTACTACAAAGAAAAATCACTCCTGGTTCAACGCTTCTTTTTTTTGATGAGATTCAAAGGGTTCCATCGGCTATTATCGCATTGCGATACTTCTATGAACTTATCCCAGAGCTGCACGTTGCGGCCGCAGGCTCGCTTCTTGATTTTGCCATCCAGCAGGTTGGCCTTCCGGTTGGCCGCGTCTCAACGCTCTATATGTACCCCATGTCATTTATCGAGTTTTTGGTTGCGCTTGGTCACCATGAATGGGCACGACTTATTGCAACACACGGGCCAGAAAACCAATTAAGCGAGCCGCTACATGAAACATTACTCAGTTTGGTGGGGATATACCTAGCGATCGGTGGTATGCCAGAGGCAATAAAAGAATGGATTAAAAACAACACTTCCTGGACCTCAAAAATAGTCCATTCCGATTTAATTTATGGGTATCAGCAAGACTTTGGAAAATATGCCAAGCAACATCAAATTAAATACCTTAATCTTCTCTTTCAAGAAGGAGTAGATCAGCTAAGCAAGAAATTTATGTACTCGCGTGTGGGAGAGTATCAGAAACGTGAGTTGCAACCTGCCTTGGAATTATTAGAAATGGCAGGCCTTGTGCATAAAGTAACGCGGAGTTCTGGGCAGGGGATCCCTCTTGGAGCGCAAGCAGACCTTGATGATTTCAAACTTATTTTTTTAGATATAGGACTCAGTCAGGCTTTATTAAAACTTGATCTGACTCCTTGGCTGCTTGAGCCTTTAAAGACGTTTATAAACAAGGGAGAAATAGTCGAAGCATTTGTGGGACAAGAAATTTTAGCTTATTCAGATCCGATTAGTAGAGATTCGCTTTTTTACTGGCATCGAGAAAAACATGGAAGCGATGCAGAAATCGATTATTTGGTTCAAATTAAAAATGAGGTGGTACCGATAGAAGTCAAAGCTGGAGGGAGTAAGCGTATTAAGAGCGTACATTTGTTTTTGGACTCACATCAAAATTCTTCATATGGAATGCGATTTTTTGCCGACAATTATTCATTGGAACAAAGGATTGCGTCTTACCCTTTATATTCTGTAGCGAAGCCTTTTCTTGATGTACATGAGCGCATGCGCAATGCTGTAATGAGCCTGGTGGGAAAATAGTATGCTTCCTTTCTACGTTTACATTCTCAAATGCAGTGACGATTCTTATTACATAGGGCATACAGATAATATTGAGAAACGAATATCAGATCATAGCCTCGGCAAGGGTTGTGCATACACAAGTGTGAGATTGCCAGTACAGTTAGTTTTTATGCAGGAATTTTGCTCAAGATATGAAGCTCTTTGTGCGGAAAGAAAAATGAAGAAATGGACTCGAATAAAAAAAGAGTTATTAATTTCAGGGGGATGGGAAGCTTTGGCGAACCGAGAGAAGAAATGAACGAAATCGTTCGTACCCATTCGATTTCGCACCAGAGGTGCTACACTCAGGGCGAACGAACAAGAAATATAACGCTTGCTATCACCACCGTTCGTGGTGAGCCCTTCGGTCAAGACTCAGGACAGGCTTCGCTTTACCGCCACGTTCGTGGTGAGCGGAGCGTTAGCGGAGTCGAATCCATGCGAACAAGTTTTACTGATGTGCGACGATAAACACGTTGCTTGTGTATGCGTTGTGGTCGAGATTTTTCAAGAGCGCATGGATGTGCGCGTATGATGGTGTTTTCAAAAAAATGTGGCGCATTTCGGCATTCTGAATTTTATAGACAACCGGAAGCGATGGACCTAAAAGTGTTATGCCAAGATTCAATGTTTTGTTTTGCTCATCAAGGTGATTGAAAAGATGTTGTGCGTCGCTTTGGACAATGCTTGCTTGTTGATGTTTCAGTTCGATGCAAACCAAACGCATGAACGGTGGGTAGCCCACCTCGTTACGCATCTCTAGTTCTTGCTCACAGAAGGTTAAATATTTTTGTTCGTCGCAGTAATTAAATATCGGGTGATTATGCATCATCTGAACAACGACTGAGCTTTGGTCGTTACAGCGTCCGGCACGCCCTGCAACTTGGATAATTTGTTGCAACGCAATTTCGCTTGCATTGTAGGCTGGATAGTGGAGGTTGATGTCGGCCCAGATTATCCCAATGAGTGTCACCTTGGGGAAGTGATACCCCTTAGTGATGGTTTGTGTGCCGATTAATATATCGATATCACCTCGCTCAAATGATTCGACGGTTTCATGCCATGTCCGTTTTTTACTTGTCGTATCAAGGTCGGCCCGTGCAATGCGTGCCTGGGGAAAAAGTTCTTGCAGCATTTGGACAATCTGCTGTGTACCGATTCCTTTTTTGAGTAATTCTTTAGGGCCAGCGTTACATGTTGGACAGGCTGGAGGGAGTTGGCGTTGGTAATCACAGTAGTGGCAGCGTAGGAACTGCATAGAACAATCCGTTCGTGGTGAGGAGGCGCCACCACCGTTCATAGATTCGAGATGCTCGCTTTGCTCGCTCCTCACTACGAACGGTAAGGGGCGCCGTCTCGAACCATGATTATCAGTAGGAACTGTCATGTGCAGCGTCAGACTGACTGAGCATGATGGGCACTGAAAAATGAATCCACATGTTTTGCACTGAACAAAAAAACTAAAACCACGGCGATTAAGATAAATGATTGCTTGCTCTTTGCGCGCAAGACATTGTTTAAGTGCATCTTCAAGTTGTTTGCTTATCCAAAAAAATCGGCGATGGTAGTGTCGCTGGTCGGTCAGGATGACTTTTTGAAGTTTTGGGAACGCACCCTTAAAGCGTTGTGTTATCGAAAAGAATTTCCATTGATGGCGCTGGACACTTGCAAGTGATGTGATTGATGGCGTTGCTGAACCAAGCAGGATAGGAATTCCATACTCACGAGCTCGCCAGAGCGCAAGTTCTTTACTGTTCAATTTTGGATGTTTTTTTTCAGTAAATCCTTGTTCGTGTTCTTCATCAATGATAATGAGCCCAAGATTGGCGATAGGAAGCAAAATTGGCATGTGTACGCCAATAACAACAATAGATTTGCCTTCACATAACGCGTTCCATAATGCACGTTTTTCAGAGGGTTTGGCTGCGGAGTGGAATCCAAAAAAAGTGATATGCGGCAACTGTTTTCGTAGGAGATGTTCAAATTGCAGGCTCAAGGATACTTCTGGTAACATCAGCATTACTGATTTTCCGGTAGCGATCGCTTGAGTGATTAACGCTTTATAGACTTCAGTCTTGCCGGAACCGGTGACGCCGTGGAGGAGCGTTGGTTGATACGAAGGGTTGTTGATAGAAGGAGAAAGGGCGTCAACAACTGCCTGTTGCTCAGGTGTAAGAAGAACGGTGTCAGTTGATAGATCAGGATTAATTGATGAGCTTGCGACCTCATGATGTTCTTTTTTTTCATCGCGTAAAAAAGATTTTATTTTTTGATAGAAGTTGAGCGGGTCAATGAAATAGGCTCGCGCTATTTTCTCTATAAATCCTGCGTATGCCTGATCGCGTGGTGTTTGTTCAAGCCCAATAATCTCTTTAATGGTGAACGTTCTGGCTTCATTAAGCGTTGTGCAGCAGGAGACAACAAGCGCTGATTCAACGCGTTTTTGAACCGGGACACTGACAATTGTCCCATTCAGGTTTGATGTGCTAAGCTGGGTTGGCACTTTATACACAAGCATTTTTTGAAAGCCATTGAGAAGGCGAACATAGCAATACACGAATGTTTTTCCTTTGGTTGAGCACGATGAGCATTATAAAAGTGTATACAGTCTACTGTGCAGGTAATTTTTTTCTATAACTTATGCGAGGGCTTTAAAATATGGCACATTCATTTCGTCCACTTGAGATTCATAGGCATACGCTCAAAAATGGCTTAACGCTTCTCGTGCGTCAGAACAATCGTGTTCCACGGGTTGATATCCAGATGTGGTATGGTGTTGGTTCAAAAGACGAAACTGATGGCCAGCGTGGTATGGCTCACCTTTTGGAGCACATGCTTTTTAAAGGGACTAAGCTTCTTTCTGAAACAGATATTAATATTATCACCCATAAACTTGGTGGCGAATCGAATGCATTTACCACGCATGATTACACCTGCTACACCTATCGCCTTCCAAGTGTCGCCTGGTTTCAAGCCTTGCCGCTTTTAGCCGATTGTATGGTTAACGCACGTCTTGATGAACAAATGCTTGCTTCCGAACTTCGTACGGTCGTTGAGGAGTTACGGATGTATCGCGATGATTATCAAAATTGTTTAATTGAGCACATGATGGAAACCGTGTTTGTTCAGCATCCCTACCATCATCCAATCATTGGCACCAAACAAGATTTGTGCGGGCTGACGGGCAAACATCTCCATGATTTTTATAAGCAGCACTATCACCCCGGCAATGCAATGCTTCTTGTGGCAGGCGATGTTGATATCGAGGATGTTATCAATCGCGTGGAAAAAGAGTTCGGCCATATCGAGTCAGTAAAAGATTATAAACGAAGTTCTTTCCCGATGGTCGGTGATCTTGTGCAAAAAGCAGTGACATTGTACAGACCAACTAAAACGCCGTGGAGTGTGTACGCTTATACGATTCCTGGATTTTCTACGGGGCAGAACCACATTTTTGATATTGCGGCATTGATCCTTGCCAACGGGAGAAGTTCACGGCTTTACCAACGTTTGGTTAATGAAAAACGCTTGGCTTTTGACGTTGAGTGTTCAGTGTATGATTTTCATGAGCAAGGTTTTTTTGTTATAACGCTTTATCCTGTATCGCCCAAAGCGCTTGATCAGATAGAGGTTATCATTAAAGAAGAGATCGCATTGCTTGCGTCACAACCGCTCAAAAAATGGGAATTTCAATCAGCCAAAAAACGAACCATGATGGATTACGCAACGCTGCTTGAAAGTAACGAAAAACAGGCAATGCTGATTGGTAGTTCGTTTATGGCGACCGGGAACGAGCAGTTTATCAATGCGTATTTTGAAAAAAGTGAAAAAGTTTCTCCAAAAGAAATACAAACATTTTTTGCAACGTACTGTTCGCCGTTGCGTATGCACAAGGGCTATCTACTTCCGCTTATGAAGGGCGATCTTGCACAATTTAAGTTTTTGCAAGATGAAGATAATGCGCTTGAACAAAGCGTCTTAACCCGTGCCGTGCGCAGTACTCCGGTTGAAGAAGGAAAATTTGTTACAAAAATTGAAGTTCCAAAAGAAAAAGCGTTTTCCTATCCACGGCCTGAACAGAAAATGTTGGACAACGGTCTTGAGCTTATGTGGTACCACAATGGCCATGTTCCGCAGATAACGATTATTTTGAATTTCAAAGCCTTTGCCGGGTATGACCCAGAAGGAAAAGAAGGTGTCTTGGCGTTCTTGCTTAGAACCATGACCGACGCAACTAAAAAACATACTAGTTATGCGTTGAGTAAAATACTCGAGCTTGAAGGCATATCGCTCATACCATTTACCGATGGTATTGGTGTTAAGTGTTTGAGTAGCGATCTTGACAAGGCCCTTGGCCTTCTTAAAGAATTACTTCTGATGCCTTCATTTGCAAAAGAATCGATTGAAAAAGTTCGTGGGTTTATTCTTAATGAACTTGATGAGTATTGGGATACACCCATTGATTTTATTGATCAGATAGCCAAAGACATCATGTATAAGGGTCATCCGTATAGTAAATATCCATGGGGAACGAAAAAAAGTATTACAGCATTGACGGCAAAAGACCTGAAAGAATGCTATAAAAAATTTGTATCGCCCCAGGGCGCACAGATGATCGTAGTCGGTGACTTTAAGGGTATCGATATCCCTGAGCGTATAACGAAAACGTTTAAGCAGTGGCAGGGCGAAGAGGTTGGAGAGTTACAGTATCCAGCAATTACACAGCCACGTGTAAAAACAATCACACGAAAAATGAATCGCGATCAGGTGGCGCTTGCATTTGTTGCGCCGTCGATCTCACGGCTTGATGAGCATTTTTACCAGGCGGCAATTCTTGATACGGTGGTGACAGGTGGTGGACAAGCGGTGGCATCATCACGTTTATTTGCACTGCGAGAAAAGACGGGACTTTTTTATGGTATTGGCGGATCGCTCCTCCACCAGGCGAAAGAAAAACAAGGTTTGGTGCTCATAAAGACAATTGTTTCTCCTGACAAAGTTGAGAAAGCACGAAAATTAATTTTACAAACACTAGAAGATGTCAAAAAAAATGGCATAACTCAGGACGAATTTGACATGGCGCGAAGACATCTTATTTCATCATCTGTAGAGCTTTTTGAGAACAACATGCAAACTGCTTTAACCTTTCTATTTTTAAAAAAGTATAAATTAAATTTTAATTTATTTGACAAACTGAGCAGCAGATTGTCTATAATGAAACTAGATGAAATACAAGTGATAGCCAAGCAGCTGTGCTCGACTGATAAGATGATAACCATACGGGTTGGAAAATAGTTGTGGTGTGTAGTAGTAAGTGTTCGTTCTAAGGAAAAAGGAGATGACCATGGCCGTAAAGAAAGCAGCCAAAAAAGTCGTCAAGAAAGCAACCAAAAAAGTTGCAAAGAAAAAAGCTACCAAAAAAAAAAAGTAGCTAAAAAGGCGGTCAAACGGGTTGCTAAAAAAGTAACCAAGAAGGTCGCCAAGAAGGTGGTGAAGAAGGTCGCGAAAAAGAAAGTAACGCCTAAAATCACCGTCAAACCTATCATCGTAGGCTTCTAAGCCGCCCGGTGAGGTAAATTAAAAGTGGCTCGAGAAATCGGGTCACTTTTTTTATTGGGCAGATTTTATTTCTTCTTGGTGTTTCTTTATCAGATCTCGCAGGTGCTGCGCTCGCGCTTCATGAGTTGGATGAGTATGGAGGGGCCACAATTTTTTACTAAGGTAACTATCTATTTTCGAAAGAATGCCTGTGCCTGTTATTATCATTTCACTGTGAGTCAAAGATTCTAGCCACAGTTCAGGTACGTCTTTGTGGTAATGGGTTCCCTTGAGAATGAATTCGTCGGCTTCAAATTCGCACTGTCTTCCTTTGTATCTTACAAAAAGCAAAGAGAGAAGAGAGATGATGCCTGCAGTCCCTATGGTGTTGGTTATAGTGTCTATTGCATGCATTGTTTTGTTTGTTATGACATTGTTTTTATTTAATATAATCGCAGACCAAGATAAAATTGCCGCTGACCAAACAAGACAATTAACAGATATAATTCCGTACTGATCGATAACATTGTTAATCCGTGATTCTTCCTCTTGCTGTAAATGGCCCAGTTCATGCATGAGAGTTGCTACGAATTCATAGTAACGATAACGGACTTCATCAAGATTGGTTGCGGAGGTGATATACTTGAGATAATCAATTCTTAAGCCTAGTTCTTTTTGTTTGATGTAAGCGCAGGCTACTGAGTTCATAGTGTTTTGATTGCCCAAGATAATTCCCTTGGAGGGTTCACATTGAAGCAGTTTGCAAGCTCCAAGAATAGATTCGCTCATAAAATCACAAGTTTTTACCAACTTAGTTTTATGTCATCTTCACCATATTTGAATGATGCAAGTTCTTCTTTTAGTTGTGCAAAAGTGCTCTGCACCTCGCGCCAGTTTGCTTCTTCGTCCGGTGCTGATGGGAGTAAATTTTCAAAAAGACGTTGTGACGATTCTGCATTTTGGGCGTCTACTGTTTTGCTCGCCAATGGACATGCCTGGCCAACCATTAAAAAAAATAGAAAGGGGATAAAGTCATGGCGCACCCGCGAAGCGGGTGGCTTGACGGTTGTTAGCAGTCTCTAAGACTGCCAGTTTAGACTATTTACCTATCAACAATTTCAAAATGTACCAGCTTCTTCAAACCCATTTC